>JARFQX010000567.1 GCA_029287555.1 Rubripirellula sp.
GCCCAAGTTTCAATGTTATTGTCGGGCAGCGTTGCCTGACCGCTTCCCCTGAGGTGCGCTCGGGGGCTTGCGGACCAGCGGGAGTCCCCGTGTTGGGTCCTCAAACCCTCTGGCGCGCGTCAAAAGCCCCATTTTTTTCCAATTGGAGAGAATTACACGTGTCGCAAGTTCAAACCGAACGGCTGCCCTACAAGGTCAAGGACATCAATCTTGCCGAATTTGGCCGCAAAGAGATCGAGCTGGCCGAGAATGAAATGCCTGGATTGATGGCATTGAGAAAGAAGTATGGAAAGTCAAAGCCGCTCGCTGGTGCCCGCATCGCCGGTTGTTTGCACATGACGATCCAAACGGCTGTGCTGATCGAGACGCTGGTGGAGCTCGGCGCGGAGGTGACCTGGAGCAGCTGCAATATTTTCAGCACCCAGGACCACGCGGCGGCCGCCGTTGCTGCTGCCGGGATCCCCGTCTACGCCTGGAAGGGAGAAACCGAGGAGGAGTTTGACTGGTGCATCGAGCAGACGCTCCATTTTCCTTCGGGAGGCAAACTCAACATGATCCTCGACGACGGAGGCGACCTGACCGCCATGGTCCACGATCGCTATCCCGAGCTGCTCGAGGATATCTACGGAATCAGCGAAGAGACCACCGCCGGCATTCATCGTCTGGAGGTGCTCAATCAGTCGGGTCGTTTGCAGGTCCCCGCGATCAACGTGAACGACAGTGCGACCAAGAGCAAGTTTGACAATCTTTACGGTTGTCGCGAGTCGCTGGCCGATGGCGTCAAGCGTGCGACCGACGTGATGCTCGCCGGCAAGGTGGCGGTCGTTTGCGGTTACGGCGACGTCGGCAAGGGCTGTGCCGCGAGCCTGAAGAGCTACGGCTGTCGCGTGATTGTGACCGAGATCGATCCCATCAACGCGCTGCAAGCCGTGATGGAAGGCTTCGAAGTGGTGACGATGGAAGAGGCTTGCAAGGAAGGCCGGCTGTTCGTCACCGCAACGGGGAACAAGGACATCATTTTGGGTGAGCACATGAAGCAGATGGCCAACGATGCGATCCTCTGCAACATTGGCCACTTCGACACCGAAATTGACATCGCTTGGCTCGAGCAACAGGTTGCCGACGGGGCTGCCTCCAAGGACGAGATCAAGGCGGCCGACATCGGTGCGGTTGATCGCTACACGTTCAAGGATACCGGCCGCAGCGTCATTACCTTGGCCAAGGGTCGACTGGTGAATCTCGGCTGTGCCACCGGTCACCCGAGCTTCGTGATGAGCACCTCGTTCACCAATCAGGTGCTGGCTCAGATGGAGCTTTGGAATAATCGTCAAACCAATGCTTATGAGAACAAGGTTTACATGTTGCCAAAGAAACTGGACGAGGAAGTCGCCCGGCTTCACCTCGACCAACTCGGCGTGAAGCTGACCAGGCTGACGCAGGAGCAGGCCGACTACCTGGGGATTCCGGTCGAAGGCCCCTACAAGCCGGAGCACTACCGGTACTAAA
Organism: Rubripirellula sp.; assembly: GCA_029287555.1. Classification (GTDB taxonomy): domain Bacteria; phylum Planctomycetota; class Planctomycetia; order Pirellulales; family Pirellulaceae; genus Rubripirellula. Next base: position 1,507 of record JARFQX010000567.1, read on the forward strand.
GCCCGAGGTCCCGGTACTCAAGCCCGAGGTCCCGGTACTAAAGCCCGAGGTCCCGGTAATAAAGCCCGAGATCGACGCGTCCGGCGGTGACGCATTGGCGCGTCAACGTGAGGGGCCTCGATTAGCTCACCCTCCGTCCTTTCCTGAATCCGCCAAGCGAGCTGCCTGCCTGCTTGGCGGATTTCTTTTGCGCGTGAAACTGGCGATTGCCTTTGTCTACCACTGCGCGCCGTCGGCCGATTGCCGTAATATCTTCGCGCAAAACCGAAGCCCCCTCAAAATACTGGCAGCCCGCAAACATGCCACAAACTGCCCCCTTTGCCGCGCTCCGTTACAACCTGGATCACGTCGGCTCGCTCTCGGACGTCATCGCCCCGCCGTACGACGTGATAGACCCGGAGCTGCAAGACCGGCTCTACAAGCGTCACCCGGCCAATGTGATTCGGATCATCTTGAATCGAGTCGAGCCGGGCGACCAAGGGGATGAGCGTTATGGCCGCGCGGCAAAATTTGTCGAGCAGTGGAAAAGCGAAGGTGTGCTGGTGCGAGAGGAACGCCCCGCCTATTACGTCTATCACCAGCAGTTCGAGCACGACGGCCAGACGATCAATCGACGCGGGTTCATGGCTCGCGTCCGACTGCAGCCGTTCGGTGAAGGCAACATCTACCCGCACGAGGAGACACACCCCAAAGCCAAAGTCGATCGTCTGAAGTTGACCACCGCCACGCGGCAAAACAACAGCCAGATCTTTGGACTCTATCCCGACCCGGCAAACGAGGTGATCTCTTTACTCGACAAAGCATGCAACGGGATCGAGCCGTTGGAAGCGACCGACCACCTGGGTGTCCGTCACCTGCTCTGGCCGGTAACCGACGAAGCGGTCATCAACCAGGTCAGCGAGTTGATGCGGGACAAGCCGATGTTCGTCGCCGACGGACATCATCGCTATGAGACCGCTTGCAACTACAAGGCTCAGCTTGAACAGGAGCAGGGCCCGCTCGGCGAGAATCATCCGGCCAACTTCGTGATGACGATGCTGGTGGGGATGAGCGATCCCGGGATGATCGTCCTGCCCACTCATCGCCTGCTTCGAGGAACGCCCCGTTTTTCCTCGTCCGAGATCATCGAGCGTCTCGGCAAAGCTTTCGAATGCAAAGTCGTACCGGGCGGACTCGATGCCGCGGGATCGGTCTGGGAGGAAATGGAATCAGCCGACGATCAAAACCTGATCGGCCTCTATGCCACCCAGGACGATCAATGGGTGCTCGCCCGCGCCACTTCTGATGCGCAGGCAAAGATGATGAGCCTGGCCGCGGAGCAGAGCGATGACTGGCGGGCGCTTGGGGTCAGCTTGTTGCATCGACTCGTGATCGATGATCTGCTCGGTTGCAGTGGCCATCCGAAACCAACCTACGTGCACGACGTCGCCGAGCTTGTCGAGGGGATACGTGGGGAAGGGAGCCAGGCCGAAAGCGACAGCGACGAACCTTACACGTTGGCGGCCCTGGTGATGCCGGCGAAGCTTGGGCATGTCGAGGCGATCAGCCTGCACAAGGAGCGTATGCCCGCCAAGAGCACCTACTTCTACCCGAAGCTGCTCAGTGGCCTAACCTTCAATCCGCTGGAAGAAGGGGAGTCTGAAGGGTGAAGTGTGAAGGGTAGGGTGAAGGGTGAAGGAATGGATGAGCGAAGTCGCTTGAGGCTCGCGCTCGCTGATTCCTTTGGCATCGCTTCGAGCGACCCAGCGGCGACAGAACTCGGCTGCGCAAAACCTTGGGGCCCGCGTCAAGAGCAGTTTCTTGTGAAACCACTCTTGTTTCACTCGGCGACCATGCCCTACTGTCCCTCCAACGGAAGGCTGTCCATGGAAGGATCGCCACAACGACCGCTTTCTCTTTAGAGAGCATCCCAAGTGGGAAGGATTCTTTGCGTGGTGAACCAGAAAGGAGGCGTTGGCAAGACGACAACCGCCGTCAACCTCTCTGCCGCTCTCGCACTGGCCGGCCAGCGAACACTGCTGCTGGACATGGATCCTCAATGCAATGCAACGACTTCGCTGGGAATCGAACCCACCGACGGCCACGCCCTGGTCCAAGAGGAAGGCCTGGGCGAGCAGATCTTGCCGACCGATCTCGACGGTCTTTCCCTGGTTCCCGGGAGCCGCACTTTCCACGACGTCGACAAATTGGCGGCCGCCGGTCAAAGCGAGGCGATTCGCGTCCGTCGGCACCTCGACCAGGTGATCAGCGACTTTGACTTCGTCTTGATCGATTGCCCCCCCAGCGTCGGCGCCCTGACCCAAACCGCCCTGACCGCCAGTACCGAGGTGCTGATGCCCATCCAGTGCGAATACTTCGCCATGGAAGGGCTGACCCAGCTGATTCAAACCATCAAGAAAGTCATCATTGCCACCGATGGCCGGTTAACCTTTGGTGGCATCTTGCTGACGATGTACGATCCCTATCTGGAATTGACCCGGGAAGTCGACGAGGAAGTTCGCGATTTCTTTGGAGACATCGTATTTGATAGCGTTGTGCCTCGGGACGTTTCGTTAAGCGAAGCGCCCAGTCACGGCCAAACCGTGTTCCAATACGCTCCGCGATCCCGCGGTGCTTTCGCCTATACCCAGCTGTGCATGGAGGTGCTTCAGCGTGACTAACACTGCAACGACCAAAGATCGACGTCTGGGAAAGGGTCTGGCCGCATTGCTCGGGACCCCACTGGATGAGGAGGGCAACCCGATCGAAGGTGGCTCGGGCGGCAGTGGCGTGGAAACGCTGGAGCTGCCGGTGGGCGAGATCGAGAACAATCCCTTCCAGCCGCGTCGCGAGTTCAACCACGACGAAATCGCCTCGCTCGCCGAGAGCATCAAGAATCATCAGCAGCTTCAACCGATTCTTGTCCGCATCGTCGATGGCAAGTACCAGCTGATCAGTGGCGAGCGCCGCTTGCGGGCGACGATCCATGCAGGCTTGAAGACGATCCGAGCCGAAGTACGCGAGGCGGACGATCGACTGGTCGCCGAGCTGGCGATCATCGAAAACCTGCAGCGAAAGGACCTCAATCCGATCGAAAAAGCGATGTCGTTCAAACGCTACATCGAAGAGCACAAGTGCAAACAGGATGACTTAGCCCGCCGGCTGAGCATCGACCGCAGCACGATCGCCAACCTGATGCGGCTGCTCGAATTGCCCCAAGCGATCCTTGACCTCTTGGCGGCCAATGAGGTCAGTGCGGGCCACGCCCGGGCCCTGCTGCCGATCGGGGATGAAGAGATCCAAGTCCGCACCGCCAAACGGATCATGGACGAGCGTTGGAGTGTTCGGGCGACCGAGAGCTTCGTGGCTGAATTGCTCAAGAAAGAAGAGGACGAGGAGACCGGCATGAAGGTCGTCAACGCCACTCGCCAACGTCGACGCCAGATCTCGCCCCACATCGAGGCCATGCAGCAAGAGATGCGAATGGTGTTCGGGACCAAGGTGGAAATCAAGAGTTCCGCCCGCGGACGGGGAAAGATCACGATCCACTTCTCCGACCCCGACGAGTTCGAGCGTCTGCGGGAAATCCTCTCCGAGTCTGCCCGCCCACGCTTGAAGGTCGCCGGTTAAACACGGGCCTTGTTTCCCGAAAGTTTCACAAGGCCCGTCGAGCTTGAGAACGGGCAGGCACCAACTGTAGGCCGGGCTGTCCTCAGCCCGAGCATTCCTCGCAGCAAGCGCTGCCCACCAAGACCACCGCCTGGGGACAGGCGGGGCTACAGTTAGGGCCGAGCGGCAACTGTAGGCCGGGCTGTCCTCAGCCCGAGCATTCCTCGCAACAAGCGCTGCCCACCAAGGC
>JARFQX010000620.1 GCA_029287555.1 Rubripirellula sp.
ACCGTAGCCCTGGGCAATCTTGACAAAGTCCGGATAGCGATCCTCGGCGTAGGTAAAACGATCCGCGCTGCTCGGCCCGGTCGCCTCCTCGTGGTGGATTGGCCCGAGGTAGGTGTGGGCCCGATTGCGGCCCATGAACCGGTCCTCCCACTGCACGACCATGCCCAGGTGTTGATTGTTCAGCAGCAACACCTTCACGGGCAGCTCTTCGCAGAAGCAGGTTGCCAGTTCCTGGATATTCATTTGGAAACTACCGTCACCGTCGATGTCGACGACCAACGCGTCGGGGTGGGCTGCCTGCACTCCCATCGCGGCGGGCAACCCGAAGCCCATCGTGCCCAATCCGCTGCTGCTGAGCCAAGTGCGGGGACGCCGGAACTTGTAGAACTGGGCGGCCCACATCTGGTGTTGGCCGACACCGACGGTCACGAAGGTCTCGCGATCGGCCGTCAGGTCACTGAGCGTCTTAATCGCGTGTTGCTGGAGGATGCCGTCGAATTGTTCGTCGTAGTGCAACGGGTATTTTGCCTTGAGCTCTTTGCAGTGAGTTTGCCACTCGGAGATTTCAGGCTTTTGAACGATCTTGTTCAGCTCGTTGAGCACTTGTTTGACGTCGCCGCGGACCGGAAGGTGAGCCGTCTTGTTCTTGTTCAGTTCGGAGGCGTCTATGTCCACGTGGACGATTTTCGCGTACTTGGCGAATGATTCCACATGACCGGTGACTCGGTCATCGAAACGCACCCCAAGGGCAATCAGCAGGTCACAGTCGCGCACTGCGTAATTGGCGTAGGCCGCGCCGTGCATCCCCAGCCAATCCATCGATTGCGGGTGCTCGGGCGGGATTGCCCCGATTCCCATGATCGTGGACGTCACAGGGATTCCGGTCTTCTCGACGAAATGTCGCAGTTCCTCGCTAGCGCCGGCCGAGATGATCCCGCCGCCGGCGTAAACAATCGGTCGGTGGGCGAGCTTGATCGCCGCAGCAATCTGGCGGATCGTTTCGCTGGGAACGGCGGGCATCGATGCGTCGTAGCCCGGCAGATCCATGGGCGGGTTGAGGTCGATGTCGCTCAAGTCGTCCAGCTGCACATCCTTGGGCATGTCCACCAACACCGGCCCCGGACGACCACTCTGAGCGACGTGAAACGCTTCCTTCATGACCCGAGGCAAGTCGGAAATTCGGGTGACCAGATAGTGGTGCTTGGTGATGCCGCGGCACACCTCGACCATCGGCGTCTCCTGAAAGGCGTCGCTGCCGATGGCCTTGGTCGGAACCTGGCCGGTGATGCACAGAATGGGAATGCTGTCGAGCTTTGCGTCGGCGATCGCTGTAACCAGGTTGGTCGCACCGGGGCCGCTGGTCGCCATGACCACCCCCACCTTCCCAGTGCTGCGGGCGTATCCCTGGGCCGCGAATGCTCCGCCCTGCTCGTGGCGCGGCAGAATCGTGCGGATCGACTGGCCGAAGCGGGTCAGGGCCTGATGCATCGGCATGCTGCATCCACCGGGATACGCGAAAAGGACGTCGACCCCATGATCAACCAACGATTTGACCAAGATGTCGGCGCCGGTCATCAATCGGGACTGGGGGGCGGCTTTCGCGGTACTCATTTGCTCTTAACTAAGTGGAATCAGGCGATTGGGGTGAAATCTGGAGATTGCAGATCATGCGGAACCACCGGACCGGATCGCGCGGAGGCGTGGTCCAGCGGACCGGGTCGAAGGGTCGACACCTCTAGGCAGAACCTCTAGGCAGACGCTCTAGAGAGGGGTCGCTTCACCGGTCCGGCCGAAAACTGACGTTTACGCAGCGGCCCGAAACTCCGAATCTACTCGCTAACGTAAGTTTGTGCCGAAACTTAGGCAATGGTCAAAACGGCGCCGGTGATGACAACTTGGATCAATTTGGCGATGGTCGCACTTGGGGGAGCCGCTGGGTCGCTGGCCCGCTACCTCCTCACCCTCGCTGCGCTTGCCATTCCCGGCGGTTCCACGATGCTCGGGACCACCGTGTCGAACGTGATCGGATGTGCGGCGATCGGGGCGTTCGCCGAATATGTGATCGCCAGTGAGCACCTTTCGGAAGCCTCTCAGCTAGGGATTCGCGTCGGGCTCCTTGGTGGCTTGACGACCTTCTCCACGTTCGCCTTTGAGTCGGTTGCCCTGGCCGAATCGGGGCGATGGGGGGGCTCGGTGATCTATGTTCTGGCAAACCTGGTTCTCGGCTGTCTCGCCCTGTTAATTGCAACCACGATGGTTCGAGGCTGGATGTCATGAGGATCGAAACCACGACGTTGGCCGCACGGACGGTGGCCAGGCTGCTTTCGGCTTGGTTGGTGTGCACAATCGGCAGCCTCGTCTGCCGAGCCCATGCCGAGGAACCGTCTCCTTTTCCAAGTGTGATTCCATCCTATGCCCAAGCCGGCCTGCTTCGCGAAGACGCGACGCTGAGGTCGGTTGCCTTCAACAGTGACGGCCGCGGCGTTACCTGCGGCGACCGCGGGGCGATCTTACGGACGGTCGACGGGGGTGAGAGCTGGGAAGCGTGCGAGAGTGGTCTCGATTGCCCGCTGCTGGGTGTTCAATGGGTGGCGTCCAATCGGGTGGTGATCGTCGGTGGTGCGTTTGACCGAATCACGGGAATCACTCGCGGCGTCGTCTTGATCAGCGATGATGGCGGAGCAACCTGGAGTCGCAGTGGTGACCAGGAGTTGCCCCGCCTGCACAAGATTTCCTGGAACGACGATCTGTTGGTGGCCGAGGGCGATTGGTCCGATTCTCTGTTGACCAATCGATTCGAATCGCGCGACCGGGGAAGAACATGGCACGCAGCCGATCCACAAGACGCTACCGCGTGGCGTCCCACCGAAGCGAGTGAGTTAATCCGATGGGCCGAAGCAACTCAAACGCCGCTGGCGGTTCGTCACGCCTGTCGCGTTTCGTCTGATGTCCTCTGTGCGGTGGGGGACCATGGAACGATCTTGCTAAGCCGTGATCGTGGGCGGAACTGGACGGCGACTCGAGGGCAAGGTCGCACGACAGCAATCTTGATCGTCGCCCAAAATGCTAGCAGGGCGCCGTGGGCACTGCTCGGCAACGAGACCTTTGAATCACGCAACCGCGCTGCCTTGCTGCTGCGGGAGCCCTCCCTCGAGGACCCGCCGCGTGAGTCGAAAACCACGAAGGACAACTTTGCGAAACTCAAACGCTTGCTCTTGGCCAATCAAGCCGCGGTCGCCCTTGGCGCTTCGGGCGCCGATTCGATGGGATCAGCGCAGGGCGACCTTGCATTGCTTGCCCGCCAGTGGATTGCCGTTCACCGTCCAGCCGTCCTCGTTGTTGATCGCTTGCTCGAAGAGGAGGTATCGAGTGCTTTCTTTGATGCGGCTGTCGCCGGCGGTGTCGGACGCGTCGTTCTTTATGATTTTGATAACGACGGGGTAGGCCGCCGAGGTGACACGGCGCTGCACCGCGAGGCGTTGCTGACCCGATGTGGCGTGCTGGCCAGTGATCTACACGCCGATGCGATGCAGTGGATCGATCCATTGCGGCTGGATTCCGGCTCGATTCATCTGCGGAACCTGTACGATGCGACCAGCGGTGCGCATCGCGGTGAGTCGGTTGCCAGCGGGTTGTCGTTGGCTGAAGGCTATCGGCTTGCCGCCACCAGCCCGGTTGCCTCGCGTCGTAAACTTCAAATCGCTCAGGCACGCATGAATCAATCGGCACGGATCGAGGAATTGATTTCTCGCAGCCGATCGATCGAGCAGTTCTCCGGTGCACTCGACCGCGTCTTGGACCTAACCAGCAGCGAGGATCAGTTTCGATTGGGTTGGTCGATGATCGCGGCAACTTGTCGACCCGGTAATTCCCTTCACGAAGTCGCACTTCACGAAACCGCTCTGGAACGATTCGCGTCGCGATTTCCCACCAGCTCCGCCGGACGGTGGGCCAGATTGCGGTTGGAAGTGATTCGCTACAGCGTGGAATGGACTCGACTGCGGTCGCTGATCTCGGAAACGGCTCAACCCTTGAAAGCGCCTCCCGTGGTCGAGTCGGTTGCGGTCTCGCCGTTTCAGGTCGCTCAGGGAGGCGTACGACAGGCCTCGGCGGTGGCACCTTTGGTGGTCCCCAGGCCGGAGGTCATCGACATGAATCGACGCCCCGACGAACAGGGAGAGCAAGTCGATCTGAATTGGGAGTTCCATCCCACTGTGCTCTTCGCTCGCGAAGCAGCCAAACAGCGAAGTGATGTTGGATTACTGCAGGCCATGGAGACGGAATCGGCCAATTTGAAGCGGCTTGCCGAATCCACGCACCCCTGGTCGGCACTGCTTCGCAGCCGTGGCCCCCAGACGATCGTCGCTCATCGCGTTACTTCGCCACCTCGTTTGGATGGTTCGATCGGCGAGGAATGCTGGCAGTCGAATCAGGCACTCGACGGTGCCAGGAATCAGTCGGTGCCGAACATTCAAATCGCCTACGACGACGATTACGTTTATTTGGCTGTGCAGTGCGCCGCCGAACAGATTGGCCGTGACGCGCCACCGACGCGCGAAGAGGCGGGCAAGCGGGACCAGGACCTCAGCAAAGTCGATCACCTGCAGTTCTGGATCGACGTTGACCGCGACTTGGCCTCTGCGATGCAGTTGCAGGTCTCCGATGCCGGGCGGGTTCACGACGCCATCGACGGCTGCTCCGCCTGGCAACCGACCTGGTACCCCGCGATCCGCCGCGACGAGCGGTTGGTGACCTTCGAGATCGCGATTCTCCGCCGCGACCTGGTGGATCTGCCAATCACGGCGTCCGAAAGCTGGATGATCTTGGCTCAACCATTACGAGCCAACCAGAGTCCGCCCTCGCTCGTCTCCCCGAGCCCCGGTGACTGGTACCGAGTCATTTTCGAACCCTAAATAAGTGTGCGCAATTGTGAATTGCTATTCGTGCTCGTGCTCGTGCCCAGTCGCTCGCGACGGTGCTCGTGCTCGAATTAATAGTCGCGGCTCTTACCATCCTTTTCAATTGCGAGCACCGCTTCGCTGAGCACGAGCACGAGCACGAGGAGTTCCGCACTGTTCCACAATCGCGCACGCCTATTTAGTTCCGGCAACTCTCGTACTTGTGCTCAGGGCGCAATTCTCGTACTCGCACTCGTACTCAGCGAAACGGTACTCAGCGAAACGGTACTCGTGCTCGATCGACCGCCGTATCGCGATCATCGATGACAACATGCTACGTGTTCCGGATTGACTGGTCGTGCCGTGTCCGGATTCGCTTCGAGTAGGAGTACGAGTACCGGGCTGCGCCCTGAGTACGAGTACGAGAGTCGCGCCGAGACACCTGCTTTTTGAACCCGGCACCGGCAGAGGCCACCGTCCGCCGATCGTATCGCGCGGCAAAGCTACGATCGGCAGCGATCGGCGACTATGTTGCGACCAGCCGCCTCCTTTTCGAGCTCGGCACTGGCAGAGCCCACCGCGCGTCGATAGACTCGATTCGCAACTGCGGGCGTGGTTCAATGGCAGAACGAAAGCTTCCCAAGCTTTAGACGAGGGTTCGATTCCCTTCGCCCGCTTTTTTTGTGCCGACGTAGCTTAACCGCGCACAACGATCGGCGGAGCGATCGGCGACTATGTCATTCTTGAAAATGCTCGAGCGTGACTCCGTTGCCGTTTTCTCTCGGATAGTGGCAAACTCCGTCGATCACCTCGACGCCTTTCGCTATGTCGCTGCTCAGCAAGGCCGCGCCGTCCATGTCGACGTAATCGAGCAGTGGCAGCAGCTGCGCGATCGCTGAAATGCCGACGGTCGATTCGGTCATGCAACCGATCATGACCTTCATCTCCAGCTCCCGGGCACGCGAGATCATTCGCCTCGCCGGTGTGATGCCACCGCACTTGACCAACTTGATGTTGACGCCGTGAAAGTGCCCCGCGCAGCGGTCAACATCTTCGACCGCGATGCACGATTCATCGGCGATGATCGGCAGGGCTGAGTCCGCGTAGACCCGCCTGGCTCCCTCCCAATCATCGGCTGGCAGAGGCTGCTCGATAAACTCCACCCCGAGCTCCTTGAGCCTCCGTGAATTGTCGATGGTCTCCTGCACGGTCCAGCCGCAATTGGCGTCGACACGAATCACGGCCGACGTTTGCTCGCGCAGTTGTCGGACAATCGCGAGGTCGTTCTCGGTCCCCAGTTTGACCTTGTAAATTGGCCAGCCGGGAACCTCACGCAGCTTGGCGATCATGCGATCGACCGAATCGATCCCAATGGTGAAATCCGACGCCGGGTTGTTTTCGATGCCGAGTCCCAACAGCCGATAGACCGGTTCGCCTTGCTGCTTGCCCCAAAGATCGTAGGCCGCTTGGTCCAAGGCGCACAACGCAAAGGGCACGTCGGACAATTGCGATGCCACGGCGTTCCACAACTTGGGCGGATCAATTACTTCGATCGATTCGACGGTATTTCGAACCCTCTCGAGCGCGTCGAGCATTCGAGGCATGGTCATGCCGTAGTAGTCGTTCGTGGTTGCCTCGCCGAATCCTTGGTGCCGACCGTCATCCAGCTCGACAATCAACGTGGGCTGCACCGTGACCGTGCCGCGAGAAATCGTAAAGGGATGTCGGAGTTGCAAGTCGAACTGATGCGTTCGCATCCGAATTCTTCGATCGGCCATATCTGCAAGGCCTCCAATGATTCGCCGAAGTAAGCGGTCCCGAAACCCCGGCTCAAACCGTTTCAAAGTTGTCGTCGACAAACGCCCATTTCTAAACGCAGATTCTTCCGCCAATCGTTGCACCACGGACGGCGAATCGGTCAGCAACAGTCACTACACCGCGGCCCCGGCGCGACGCCGCCGCAGATCAAACACGGCCTTGACCAGCTCTTCGGGACCATGCCGAATCACATCGCAAACGGGAAGCCCCATCTCGCTTCGCACTCGTTGTCGCTCTCGTTCCGCTTGGTCGTCCGTCAAGCAGCGGCTGTTCATCGCCACCCCAATCACCTCCGACGGGCCCATCAACTGGGCCATCGTTTCGTAAACCGTGCGCAACTCTGGCAAGCTCTTGAGGGGAACGTGATCCATGCCGTTTACACCTTCTCTTCCCGCTTCGTAGCAGAGAATCATGCCGTGGGGCAGGCAACCGTGTAGCAAACCGAGCGTGACGGCGCTGTAACGCGGATGGGCCAACGATCCCTGGCCCTCGATCATCAAGATATCGTGATCCTGATTAGCCAGGATCATCTTTTCGACCGCTCCGCTGAGAAAGTCGGCGACGACACAATCGATCGGACATCCATCGCCTTCCACGAGGATTCCTGTTTGTCCCGTTGCAATGAACTTGGCCGAAACATCGCGAGACGACAGGGCGCGGGTCAATTCGACCGCCACGAGCATCTTTCCCACGCCGCAATCCTGACCAACGGTATGCACTCGAAGACACTCATCGCGAAGTCCGACCCGATTGGCAACATCACGCTCCTGATTGCGGCGAACATCAACCAGCTTGGCGCCGCTTGCGTTCGCGGCGGCAACGAATTCCACGTCGTTGACGAGAAAATCATGCAGGCCCGAATAAACAGTCATGCCTCGAGAAATCGCATCGAGCACGATGGGACGCCAAGCCTGAGGGATCTTTCCTCCGGGCGGCGCGATACCAATCAGCAAAGACTTGGCTTGGGGGACCGTGTCGAGTCGATCGATAACGGGGATCATCCCGCCGACTCCCAACATTTCCTCGGCGGTCTTGCCCGCAGCCGAACGGTCCAAGATCGCCACGACCTCGTCGCCGCAATAACGCAGCACGCAGCAAGCGGTTTTTGCCGTCACCGGATTGGAGAAACCATCGGTCAAGATCACCATGCTGCGATTGTCTAACTCGGATGCCATGCTCGCCATCGGATACCTATTCTCCCTGCTGGTCCTCTCGCTCGCCGAGGCCCACCATCCGTAGCAATCGAAGGGCGTTGGTGGTCGGAGAGACACCTTCACGCATTTTATAGTCAAACGTCATCTGCTCGTTGCCCGATGCGTCGGGATGAATGGTCTCGCGAAAATGGACCACGTGGGCGATCTCCGCCAACTCCGGCTCGTCGGCCAATTCCAGGTCATGCGTGCTGACCGCGCCAATCGCGCCCGAATCAATCAGGTGCCTGAGCACTTGCACCACGGCGATTTGACGTTCGCGGCTGTTGGTACCCTGCAGGATTTCATCCAACAGGAAAAGACACACGCGGTCGGAAAGGCCCGACATCTCTCGAGCATGATCGACGACGCTCTTCAATCGTTTTAGCTCGGCCATGTAAAAGGAAACGCCTTGGCTGACATCGTCACTGACGCGGATGCTCGACGCCAACTCGACCGACGGCAGTGAAAACTCCCTCGCGCAAACTGGTGCTCCCACCGCTGCCAGGGCCACGTTCAAACCGACGCTGCGAAGCAGCGTGCTCTTGCCCGACATGTTGCTGCCGGTCACCAACAAAACGGTGCCGGGCGGGCCGACCGAAACATCGTTGCAGACACGATCCTCATCGCGAAGCAGCGGATGGCCGATCGCAACCGCACGCAGCGTCGCACCGTTCGCAGCCTCCTCGAAGCTTGGACGACACCATCCAGGATTCTCGTCGCGCAGCGCCGCAATCGACATCAACGATTCCAACTCACCCAGCGCTTCAAACCAGCCACCGACGTGGTCGGCGTAGGTAGCCTGCCACTGTTCCAAGCGATCCAGAACCAGGACGTCCCAAAGTGCGAGGCATTGCAGCGGGAGGTAAATCGGGAAGGTCCCGGCCGATTGCCGCAGGCCACCCGCACGCGCGACCTTCCGCAACTGCCGCATCCCTTCCACGGCCGAGTGCTCCGATCGGATCAACCGGTCTCGGATCGAATCGAGAAAGCCTGACGCAGGTCCAGCCGCGTCGGGCGCAACGCCCGATGACACGCCCCGGTCTGGTTCGGCCTCCGACGGCAACCAACTCGCCGCCGAAAAGATCTCTTCGTAATCATCGACCGCGCGGCGATTCGACATCGCGATCGAAAAGATGGCATGGGCGGGGCCGAGCATCACAGCGGTCAAGACGACGTTCACGGCGATCAACAGGCCGATGGCCATCAGAGAGAAGCGAATCAGTCCACGCGGTGCGACGCCGATTCCGGCGGCGACCAGCGCCAGCACGAACACGACGGCGAGAACGACTGAAAGCTTCGACCAAAGCACCAGCCAGCGACGCTCCGCGAGCCAGGGCTTGCCGGCGGCCCACTGAACAAAATGATCGGGATCACCCGCACTCTCACCAATCTGTCGCGCCAGGGTGTAAAAGCGAAGACGCTGGTCCCGCAGCGGTGCCAACTGCTCGACCGCCTCCCCACGTGAACGGGCGATCGTCGCTTCAGCCGGTCCAGCCAACCACTGGGCCAGCGTTCGAATCCCGGGAGCCGTCGCCGCCATCGAAACCAGGTGATAAAGCGAAGCACGGCCGAGAAGATCAAGGTCGCCCGCCACATCGCGTCGATGCCCGGGCAATTCGACCGCCGCGAGCTGCCGCGTCAAAGACTTGCTGGCAAGTTGCTCCCAGTCACGCTCCAAACGGGCGATCAAACGTCGGATCACGCTGCGGTGCTTGTTCAACTCTTCCAACTTGTCGCGAATCGGTTCGTTCGCCGTCACCGCGATAAGACACAACGCAAAGGAGCCCCAGCCGACCCACGTCGCATAGGAGACATCGTCCCATAGCATGCCCACGACCAAGAGCAGGACGAACGCCAGAAACAAGACGACGCGAACGTAGCCGAAACGTCGATCCTTTGCTCGCAGACGTTCACGCTCCGCATCGATCGACGCCAGCTGCCCGCGATAGCGCTCAACCGCTCCGTCCACACCGCTGTTGTTGGACAGAGACGCCTGATTCGCCGACGTTTCCGCGGGTCCATCCATCAAATTGACTCAAGCTCCGCCCGGCCGACCCGCTCACTCGGCGATCCTCCGATCACCACTTTCGTCGCGATCCGATCCTGCAAATTCGGGCGGAAGATGGTTAACAGCAACAGTGGCAAGAACCAAGCGATGTACAGCCCGCCTCCGTAACCATGCCAGAACTGGGCCGCTGCCATTAGCGCCGCCGAACCGCTGATCAAGTTCCCCAGGTTCTTCGGTGTCGGCCAAATCGCGAAAAAGGCACTCAGGATCACGAAGGCAACGATCACCGGAAGCCGCCACACCGGATTCCATCCTAATGCCCAGATCCCGCGAAACTCATGCGGCTCACGATTCGGATTGAGCAAACCGAACATTCGCTGCAGGTGATCTCCCAGCGACTCCAAATTGCCGAACGACAATGCGATCATCAAAACCGCCAGCATCGCCAATACACCCATGGCGAACTTTCGAACGCCCCGCTGCCAATAGAAACTGCTCCACAATGGCAACAGGAACAATGGATAGTAAACAAGTCCGCCGGCGAGACCGAGAAACACCCCCGCGACAAACGGTCGTCGGTAAGAAAGAACCGCCCACAGCAAAAGCGCCGCCGGCACCGCATGATCGACCCGACCTGTCATTTGAGCGGTGTAGGGCAACAACAAGTAAAGAGTCGCGCAGCCTACTCCGGCACGGAGGTTGCCGAAGTGCCGATTACTGATCAAGACGATCCCCGAGACGATGGCCAGTTGTGCGAGGATGGCCAAAGCTCGGGCGATCTGCGTCAACCGAAGTTGCTGAGGCGACAATTCCGAAATCGTTGGCGGAACCGCGCCGCCCGGTTGATCGCTGACCGGACGCGTGGGAATCGCCGGCAACATGTTCATCAACGCGTAGCCCGGACCAAGTTCGGGGCCCTGCTCCACCTGCACCCGCGGACTGCTGGTCACCACGTTGGCCATCATGAAGATGAATAAAGAGATGCCGATGAAGTTCAAACCACCGGTGGTCAGGTTCGGATCGAGCAGGGGCCGACGTACCATCAATGGATCGAGCATCAGCCGAAGCAAGATCAAGGCTTCCACCACAAACAAGTAGATGAACCCCCAACGCTGCAACACGATCGGGGCGTAGCGACCATCGATCACTTCCCCCTCGAAGTCCGCCTCGGTCTCCAGCGACTGCTCGGCCGCCTCTGCTTCCAGACTCTCAACTTCCGCCCCCTCAACTTCCGGGCTTTTGGCGTCGGGACTTTCGGCGTCGTCCAACTCGCCATCCTCCTGTTTTCCAAGCAATGCTTCGGAGGCGTTTGCGCGATCCGGAACTTGGGCAGTGGCCTCCGACCGACCCGCTTCTTCCGCGGCCGCATCAGGCACCCCGACGGAGAGGCTTCCGTCACGGGGCGTCGACCCGCTTGTCCCCGCCTGCTCGCTCTGGGTTGGGATCAGGGCGAGGACCGGAAAGACGCTGGATAGCGGTTCGAACGATTTGATCTGGCCCCGGCCCGGAGACGGCGCACCGCCCCGAGACTCAAGCCGGTTTGGAGGGTCCGGCCGCTGACCGATCCGCTGCTGTTGCAGACGCAAAGCCATCGTTTCCGACAGCACCAGTTGCCGGCGACGCCCCTCATGGACCATCAGCAGGCCCGGGGCAAGCAGAATCAGCAGCACGACGTCGAGGTTGCGAATACTCCAGAAGCGGTGAAAGACAAAGAACAGTCCAATCGTCAGGAACGACGACATGTAGACCCATGTCGTCGGGTCAGGGCGTTTGTAATAGAGCAGGATCTCGCTCATTCGCTCCGTGCGGTCACCAAGAGGTGTTCGCCCGCTACTCCAGAAGGTTGGATCGCTTTCAGGAAGCCTAACAGAATATCGAATCAAGACTCCGTGAGAACCGTCCTGGCGAAATCGGGGACGGGCACGGACGTTTAGAAGCCCTGATCTTCTCAATCTCGCTGTTTGCCCCGTTTTCGATAAAAGGGGTTCGGACACCTGTCGAGCGCCACACGCCTCATCTCTATCGCTGCAGCCATCGGAAATCGAGTGCTAGCTTGCTGTCGTCGCATATCGCGATTTCAACCTCGTCGCTGACCATCACGCCTTGGTATTCATTCCGATCGCTTAGCCGTAAGATCTCGACCGACGAGTCACTGGGATCCGCGAGGATGTACCAGGGCACACGGTTGTCTTGATAGAGTGCACGCTTAAAAGTCAGGTCGCGCTCACGTGTTGAATCGGATAGGACCTCGACGACCATTGCGGGTGTTGATTCGATGTGGCCTTCCGGAGGTTGCCCGCAGACGACGGATGCGTCGGGCCGAACGACGGTGTCTTCCGAGATGATCCAGTCGATCTCGGCGAGCACGGACGCGTTGCAACCGGCATGATCGATCGCGTTGGTCAAAGCGGTCCCCAATCTCATCAGCAGGCCACCATGTCGGCCAAACGGACTGGGTGTCATGGCGACCGCGGTCCCGTGCCAGAGTTCCCAATCTCCTTTCCAGAGACGGTAATCTTCAATCGTGTAGTGCGGTGAATAGCGGGCGGCAGAACTCATGGAGGGTTGCTCGAACTCGAGACGACGATAGGACCGCGGGCGTGATGCCCTCCATTCTATCCAATGTGGTGACATGGGTTGCAGAAAGGTGTCATTGGGCGGTCACCTTGAAGTCTGCCCACACCGCTTCGGTGCCGACGGACAGGAACCCGACGGACAGGGACCCGACACGACGGGAGATGGACAGGGACACCGGGACACCGGGACACGGGACACGGGGGACACGGACGGGTACAGCGGACTCGGACGGGGACTTACAGCGGACACGGACGGGGACACGGGGCGGACGCGGCGGCGGGCCCACCGCCTCCATAGACCATGGCCATGACGACTGGTTCAGGATCCGGTTCGCGCGATACCCGTGAACCTGCGAGCGGCAAACCGTTACTATGACGGCTGAAGCATTTCCAAAGTTGTCGCTGATCATCGCCGATCGCCCCGCGATCGTGGCGTCAGGACCGGCGGAGCGGTCCGCGACGACGGGTCCCTTTCTTCTGTGTCAGGAGTTGTCCGCGGTGGAACAGAGTCCGGAGACATCAACAGCCGCCAAGCATCGGTTGGCGGCCCAATCGTTGCGTGCCGACCCGCGGATTGCCGAGGCACGTCGGCTGATTTCCGAAGCGGTCGCCGAGCACGCCTCCTCGCTGACCTCGACCCGAGGGACCGTCGGGGAACTGGCGGGCGATTATGAGGCGTTGTTGTCGAGGCTGGCGGCGGTCCGCGGCGGCCCGCCGTTCTGGCCCTATCTCGCCTCAGGATTAGGTAGCGGTCCCTACGTCGAACTAGCCGATGGCAGCGTGAAGCTCGATTTCATCGGCGGCATCGGCGTGCACGGGTGCGGCCACAGCCACGAAGCGATGGTCCAGGCCGCGATCGACGCCGCCCTCGAAGACACCGTCATGCAGGGCAATTTGCAGCAACATCCACCGAGCATCCACATGAGCGAGCGTCTGATCTCGCTCGCTCGCCAAGGCGGTGCCAAGATCGATCATTGCCTACTGTCAACCAGCGGTGCGATGGCAAACGAGAACGCGCTGAAGATCGCCTTCCACCACAAGTCTCCGGCCGACCGAATCCTAGCCTTCGATAACGCCTTCGCCGGCCGCAGTTTGGCGATGGCTTCCCTGACCGATCGGGCGGCCTACCGAAGTGGCCTTCCGATCACGATCGATGTCGATTACTTGCCTTTCCGTGATCCCCATCATCCCGGGCGCAGTCAGCGATGGGCGGTCAATGAACTGCACCGCCTGCTCAAGCGGTATCCCGGACGCTACGCCGCGTTTTGGGCCGAACCGATCGCTGGCGAGGGAGGCTACTACGAGGGAAGTCACGAGTTCTTCGCAGCGCTCTGTGAACCGCTGCGAGAGGCGGGGGTGCCGATCATCTTTGACGAAGTGCAAACCTTTTCGCGCACAAGTTCGCCATTTGCTTTTCAGCATTACGGACTCGATGCTTTCGCGGATATTGTCACCGTCGGAAAAGTCACACAGGTTTGCGCGACGCTTTACGGCAAAGACTTTCAACCGAACGCACCGATCCTGAGCCAAACGTTTACCGGTTCGTCATCGTCGATCGCCACCGGCCTGGCGATGCTCGACCAATTGGAAGCTGGCGACTGCTTTGGTCCGCAGGGCAACAACGTTCGTCGAGCCGAGCATTTCCATGCGGGACTTCAACGGCTTTCCGAGAAGCACCCCGATTTGGTCAAGGGACCTTTCGGGGCGGGAATGATGGTTGCCTTTACCCCCGGTGACGGAAGTGCCGAACACGCCAAAACGCTGATGACGACGATGTACGAGATTGGACTGCTCGGTTTCGTTTGCGGTTCCGACCCGTCTCGCATTCGCTTTCTGCCGCCGCCAGCAACGACGACGACCGAGCACATCGATGCGGCCCTCGACTTGCTCGATGAGTCGCTGCAGCGATTTCGCGGACAACTGTAGTCCGGACGGGCCCGACGATCTGATACGATTGTGGTGGTTCAGCCCGAGGATCGGGAAAAGGAGTCAGGTACCAAAAGCCGCAAGCGGCCCTTCGGGTGCTTTGCACTTTTGGTACCTGACCCCTTTTCCCGGGCCGTTCTTTCCATCACGGTAATCATCGATGTGGACCGTTCGCGCCGTCACGATTGATGACCTGGACGACTTGCATCGGTTGGTGCAATTGGCCACGCGTGGTTTGACGTCGTTACAACTCGATCGCGCCAGACTTCTCGATCGGGTTGAGCAATCGACTTTTGCTTTTCACCGTGTTGGTTCGTCGCCGCATGGCGAGCCCTTCGTGTTGGTGATGGTTGATACCGACTCCGGCGAACTGGTCGGCACGTCAACCGTCTACGCCAAGACGGGCGGCTACCAACCGATGTACGCCTACAGAATCACGGCCAGCGATCATCACAGTGATCAACTTGGGATCCGCCATCACCGTGAGCGCCTCGATCTGCAACGGATCCACGATGGCCCAACCGAAATGGGAAGCCTGTTCTTGCGACAGAAGTGCCGCGGCGAAGGACGTGGTCGTTGGTTGTCGCTGGCAAGGTTCGCCGTGATCTCGATGCTGCCGCACCGGTTTGCCGATCGCGTGATCGCTCAGATGCGCGGACGGGCCAAATCCGACGGCACCGTTCCATTTTGGGAGGCGGTTGCCGGCCGGTTCATTCCCACCAGCTTCGCAGCCGCCGACGCCACGTCCACCGTGTCCAAACAGTTCATCGAAGAGATGATGCCCCAGTATCCGATCTACCTTGACCTGCTGCCGGACGAGATACGCGCGGGCATCGGAAGCGTCCATGACGAAACCCTTCCGGCGCTGAAGCTACTGAAGCGGGAAGGCTTCGAGGACACGGACCTCGTTGACATCTTTGACGCCGGTCCAGTGATCAGTTGTGAGACGCCTCAGATTCAAGCCGTCAAGAGATGCCGTGCCGTTCAAATTGACAAAGTCGTCGACAAGGCTGACGAGAGCTGGGAGCAGATGATTCTGGCCTCAACGGCACACGGCTTCACGAGCGTGTTGAGCACGGTCGATCTCGATGGCGACGCCATCACCATTACCGCGGCTGATGCGAAACAGTTGCAAGTCGAGAAAGGAGCCGCCTGCTTCGTCCTACCGCTGAGAAGTTAGAAGGGTGAAGTGTGAAGTATCGTATGAAAGTTCGCTTCACCCTTCACACTTCTCACTTCACCCTTCACCCGTCCGGTAGCGCGAGCGGGGACGCGTCGTCCCCCACTCACGCGAAGTGCCACTAGAGCAGTTTCAAATTTCTTGTAGGCGGCAAACGATAGTCGCCGATCGCTCCGCCGATCGTATCGCGCGGTAGAGCTACGATCGGCGGAGCGATCGGCGACTATGTGCTCTAGCAATCAGTTCTGAGCCACCAGATCGGAAGACTCCACAAACGGATTGGAGCGAATCTTGCCAACCTTGGTCGGGGCATTCACTGAAGCTGAATAGCTGACACACGGGTTGCAGGATGGATAGGGTCCGGGGGTCGGAATCTGCGGTTGCAGGAACTGGCTCCGCAAGCGGCTCTCGTAATTGTCCGCAGCACTCACCAGTGGCGGTGACGCGAACGGGCTCAGGCCGTAAGGACGAGCATGCCGGGCCCCGTAGTAAACGGGGGGATTGGTCGCGAAATAGGGGGGCGTCCGAATGGTGTTGCTGTAGAAAGCTCCGTAGGGCTGGTAGAAGCCAAACGGAAGAAAGCTGTAAGACAACGGGCTCTGTGCCGAGGCGCGATCTGCCGTGACGACGGATGCGGCGAGGGCGAAGAGACAAAGAATAAGAATCCTTTTCATGGGAACCTCTGGGGGGAGCCGGGATAGTCGGTGCAAGATCGACGGACGCAACGAATCTGCGCGGTACGGGTCTTGCGAGTTATGCGAGATAGGTCACCCCCGTGCCTGCCTAATCTACGCTAATTCGGGGTCACGAACGTTTCAACTGCTAGAATGTGGGAAGTTGGACTTTTGTGCTCGACCGGCTTTTTGGTCTCAAACGTTGCGATGGGTCTGCTTGGTTGGTCTTTCCTTCTCGCTCGGCGGAAAATTCGGCGCCTAGGCTGTTTCGTTGATCGACGACCCCCTCGCCGAGGCAACTCGCTCGATCCCACGATCAATCTGCCCGATGACTTCGTCGATCATCAACGGCTCGAGTCTTCGACGGCACGCTGACGAGAGTTCCCCCCGATCGCCGTGGCGTGACCATGCCACGATCTTGTCCGCCGCCTCGGGCAGGCAGCGGTAAAGAAAGTCCGCGTCAACCAACTCGGGGTAACTCAACCCGTCGGGCAGCAACGGAATCGCTCCGGCGGAGATCGCTTCGCAGATTGCAATGCCAAAGAATTCGTGGTCAGCCGTCGAGACAATGATGTCCAACTCGCGCAAGCGATACTCGTAAGCGGTTCGATCTGCGACGATTCCACTGAAGCGAATTTTGGTTCCGTAAGTCTGCTCGATCGAAAGCAAACTCTCCGGCGGCTTACCAGGTCGAGGAC
>JARFQX010000654.1 GCA_029287555.1 Rubripirellula sp.
GCTAAGTGCAATCCGGGTGACCTGGCGGCGAAAAGCCAGGCCCACCCACGTGAAACCCCCTAGTCCAACGGCACAGAGTAAGACCGCTGCCACAGCGATCCATTTTCCGTACAGATTTTTGATCCATGGATTTCGCTTCGCCACAACCTGTTGGACGATCTGTTCTGTCGGTGACTCGTCTATCTGCCCTCCCATCACGGACAGGACCGCACTGCGCCGTTCCGGGGGCAGTTTCCAATCGTCCTCCACGCTGGAATCCATTGCTCCGATCTCGTCAAGCATCCCATGTACAGTCTGCATCTGGGCTTTAAAAGCTTCCAGCTCAGGTCGTTGCGCAATCAGCCGGTCGACCTCGGCACGCTCAAAATCGGATGCTTCGCCGAGCACGAGAGCCACAATTCGGGCTTCGAGTTCTGGGTCGATCTGGGGATAATTCGATTCTTCGTTCATGAGTCTTTGTCGAATCCGAGTGGCCGAAGCTTCTTAGCCAGCTCTTTTAAAATGTGGTGCAAACGGTAGCCCACGTTGCCAACGCTGAGTCCCGTTTCGGCGCTGATGTCGCGATATTTCAGGCCTTCGAAATACTTCAATTTCACAAGTTTTCGATCGGTTTCATCCAAATCCTCCAATGCCTTCCGCAGGGTTCCGGTGGCTTCCAAGCGGACGAAGACGGCCTCGGGTGTCTCATCGTCCGCGTTCTGTGACGGCACGTTTTGCTCATCGTTGCCCAGTACCTCGCGTCGACTGTCGCGAATGTGGTTGTAGGCCCGATTGCGCACGCTTCGGAAAAGCCACGCCCTGGGGGCATCGACCTCGTCCCAGCGGGCGTGCAACTGCAAGAACACCTCTTGCACGATCTCCTCGGCCACCGCGCGGCGACCGATCAATGAAAACGCGTATCGCAGCAGCGGAGTCTCCTCCCTATCAAACAACGTCCGCAGGGTGAGATCACTCTCATCCTCGGCACCTCGTTGGATGACCCGTGGAGTCGATTTCAACATAAATCCTGTTCGCTGCGCCGGGCAGTTCTTAATCACAACCAATTCATCCTCTCTGAGTGGAGGAACCACAGCGAGCCAATTTCTTAGAGATTTCCGAGATCTTTTTGCCAAAGACCGCTCCAACGGCCTAGAACCGGACTCTCGGTTCCGCCTCGCGCTCTGCGCCGACCTGGGCAGACCCGTCGATGGGGAAAGATTTAGCCGACTGGCTACTCGCAGATTTCTTTCAGGGCGTCGGCCAAGCAATCGAGTTCTTGGAGCGTTGTCGATTCGCCGCAGCTGATTCGAAGGGTCCCGTCCGGCGGCGATCCGATCCATTCATGGATGAGAGCCGCGCAATGGAGCCCCGACCGGACTTCGATACCAAACTCCGTATCCAGAATCATCGCGGCGTCGCTTGCTGGAAGCCCCTCGATGGCGATACTCGCCACGGGTAGAAACAGTTCGTGAGGCTCGCCGATCACTCGCACTCCGCGGACCTCGCGCAACCGACCGTACAGTTCCGTCGCCAGCGTCTTCATGGATTCGCTGGACTCTTTTAGCGCGGCGCGTGCAGAAGATTTTTGCGATCGAGATCGAATTCCGGCAAGCCAGCCCGCCAGAGCAGGGACGTTCATGTTCCCGGCTTCAAAACTGACCGGGTACTCTCGCGGCATCTCCAAGGATTCTGAATGCGTGCCGGTGCCACCGAAAACGGTTGGACGAATCTGGCAATGCAGCTCACGACGGACGTACAAGAATCCGGTCCCCAAAGGCCCGCGTCCGCCCTTGTGACCGGGAGCAGCCAATACGTCCAGATGGCTGTCCGTCACGGAAAGACGAAGGTGTCCAAACGTCTGGGCGGCGTCGCACAGAAAGATCGGTTTGTTGCTTTCACCAAAATCTTCGACCAGTCGTTTCCCGATCGTATCGATCGATTGGACCGCACCGTTCACGTTCGAAGCATGAACGAGTGCGATCATTCGAGTATGGGGCTGTATCGCTTGGAGAATCGCATCGGCACTGATGTGACCGTGCGAATCGGCTGGGACAACCGTCCAGTTGATCACCTTCGTATCGGCCAAGTGGTGCAAGGGACGGAGCACACTATTGTGCTCGACTGCGGTGGTCACGACGTGATCGCCCGGTCGCAAAATACCAAACAAGGCCGTGTTGATGGCTTCAGTGCCCCCGGCGTGAAATGAGATTTCCTCGGCGGTTTTCGCATCAATCCAATTTGCGATTTCGCGTCGCAATCGCGATACGATTTCACTTGAATTCTGCGATGAACGATAAACGCCGCGGCCGACCGCCGCTTCAACCGACGTCGAAAACGAATGCATGGCATCGAGAACGATCGAAGGCTTGGGGAAACAGGTCGCAGCGTGATCAAGATAGATGCGTCGATTCATGGATGAATCCACACGGTCGATTCATCCTCGAACGTTTCTCGCTTCCAAATCGGCACGTCCGCTTTCAACTGGTCCATGATCCAAGGGAGCGCCGCAAAGGCGTCTTTGCGGTGTGCACTACCGCAGCCGACCAGGACGCTCGCTTCTCCAATGGGCACTTCGCCCAGCCGATGAATGATGACCACCTGGGCCAACGAATGGCGCTGCATTGCGTGTTCGCCAATCTGCTGAAGTTGTCGGACCGCCATCGGCTCGTGAGCTTCGTAATGCAATGTCTTGGTGACGCGAACTTCGCCGGCGTCGTTCGTCGTCTTTCTGCGAGTCACACCGACAAACCACGCGTGCGCACCGGTGTCGACGTCGTCGAGCGGCGGAGACCACGGCGAGATCTCGCTCGGGGAAGAGACTAATCGAAC
>JARFQX010000240.1 GCA_029287555.1 Rubripirellula sp.
CTTAGCGATGTCCCCCTCCTTGGCTGGGTTTCCATTGATACTCAAGCCAACGATTCGCCAAGTGCCTTCAATTCGTTGGCGGTCCTTCTTGATCGCTTCGTCTTTGGGATCGTCCGCCACCGCGAGCGACGTCCAAGCGAACGTGATCAACAGCGACAAGGTCATAGCCGAAAGAACAGTAAATCGACGAGACATGATGAACCTCCAGAGGGTCGGGAGCCAGCGATCGAGCCGGCCAGATAGCCTCATCATGCGCGTCCGCCACGCCCGTGTCCATCATCGCAGGTCACCGAACACAATATTCGCAGTTCAAGAACCGAGGGTGATCGTTTTCCCACGGGTCACGTCTTTTTGGTTGGCGGCGGATTCCGCCAAGTGATAACCTGCAGGTTAGATATCCCACAGCGGAACGGGGATCGAACGATGGCAATATGACCACATGACAAGAAGGGGTCCGCGATGAATCAGGCGACCAGCATGGCATCCCGTTTCAAGTTCATCGTCAACTACGTTCTTCTGGTATCGTGCTTGTTGCTGCCGTGTTCCTGCAACGGGCAAAGCGAGCCGAACCAAGTGGCCGATACAAACCAGCGCTCGCAGTCTCCCCAGGGCAAGCAGTCTTCCGAGCAAGATTCATTCGCATCGGAACGAGCCAGGATGGTGCAACGACAACTTGCCGCGCGGGATATCACGAACCCTCGCGTGCTCGAAGCCATGAAGCGCGTGCCGCGACATCTTTTCGTACCTGAACCGCTGCAACGGGCGGCTTACCAGGATTCCCCGCTTCCAATTGGCGAAGGGCAAACCATTTCGCAGCCTTACATCGTTGCCTTGATGACCCAGTTGGTCGATCCAAAGCCTGACCAGAAAGCACTCGATGTGGGAACCGGCTCGGGTTACCAGGCTGCGGTATTGTCAGAGTTAGTGAAGGATGTCTTCAGCATTGAGATCGTCGAATCGCTGGCGAACGAAGCCCGGGAGCGGCTAGACGATTTGGGCTACGAGAACATCACGGTCAGGCACGGTGATGGCTACGCGGGGTGGCAAGAGGAAGCTCCCTTTGACGTGATCATTGTTGCGGCGGCGCCCAACCGTGTGCCCCCGCCACTAATCAACCAACTTGCACCCGGCGGCAAACTGGTGATACCGGTGGGCGACTTGGCCCAGACACTTGTTTTGATTGAGAAGCAACCCGATGGATCGGTGATCCGAAAGAACGTGGCACCGGTTGCCTTCGTTCCGATGACCGGAGAAGCGCAGAAGTAACGGAGTTTATCCGAGAATTCGAAGTAGGCCGAATCAAGCGAAGCGCCGATCCGGCAACGAGCAGCGATTCGACGCCGCACAAAGATTCGACGCCAAGCAAAAGCCATTGCCGGATCGGCGTCGCTCCGCTCCTTGATACCGGCCTACTTTAAGATTGCTTTTCTTGCGCCGGTCCTTTCGCTCGAGAGGACAAAGACTACCAACTCGAATAGGGTCTTTGCACCAGGTTGGCGTTGTAGTACCTCGGGTCCTGGGTGACTTCTTCGCCGAGCCATTCGGGGCGGCCGAAGGTCTGATCCTCATCCTGCAGTTCCACTTCCGCGACCACCAGACCTTCGTTCTCTCCGAGAAACTCGTCGATCTCCCAAGTCACTCCATCCCGACGGACGACGTGTCGTCGTTTCTCGATCAGCGGCGGCTTACACAGTTCGTCGAGCATCTCGTTGGCATCATCGACTGGAATCGGGTATTCAAACTCTCGACGCGTCGCGCCGCGCGTGAGGCCCTTGATCGTAAGAAACGCGGATTCGCCACTGACTCGCACCCGCACGGTTCGATGTTTATCGGTGCTTAAGTACCCCTGACGCAACAACGTCGCCTGGCCGGACCGCCATCCATCGCCAGTGATCAGGAATTTTCGTTCGATTTCCTTACCCATATTGATCCTCATCCGAAAGTGGTTCGAGTCCGGCGATGCGGCGAATGGCAAGTGGATAGTTGACCTGTTCGTAGTCGCCCAGCCCCATCGCGTTGACCAGTTTGATTAGGGCATCGGCGTCCACTGATTCCAATGCGACCGACTGGATCGCGGCACCATTGATCAGCAACTCATCCATTTCGCCATCGCAACCTTGAAGTCCAAAGCGGAATCGCCGCTTGAAGACACAGGCGCGGATCAGTCCCGGATGTGGATTGATCACATCGCCGATCAATCGAGCAAGCGTGTAGGTGTCATGATCGATCGACGCATCGGTCGCCGCCAATGCCGGTAGCAGCATCGTTTCCACGAAAGCGCGGGCAAGCGGAAAAGGTTGTTTGGCAACCGGAGTCCATCGTTCCAGGTTTGCGTGGCGTCCGATCAAACGCTTGATCTCCAGCGTACCGCTACGAACCTTGATGTTGGATCCCTCAGCGTCTCTCGAGATCAAATAGACTTCCCTACTTTCACCAATGTCGGGGGACGAGCCGCGATCGCGTAACCTTTCAGCGACCGCGCCGAAATCCTGCGCGAAGGTGCGGAACTCGAAGCGGGGGATGATCTCGCTCATTGAGATTGATCGGGTGGTTGGAAGTGGATGATGGACGCGTGTCGTCAGTGACCGATGGGGCCGGACCCAAGGGCCTGGAACGAAATGGCGACGAGAAAGCCGAACAGCGTCGCGAGGCCAACCACGGAACCTCCCTTGAAATAGGCTTCGGGTAACATCGTCTCGGCAATCATCGTCAACATCGCGCCGGCGGCGACTCCCTCGACCAGCGCGATCTGGCTGGGGGTCACGCCAGCAAGAAAGAGGTTGCCCAGCAGTGCACCGACGCCCGTGATGAGCGTGATCGAACCCCACATCAAGGTGATTCGAGCCCTCGACAATCCCTGCTGCCGCATCCCCACCGAGCACGACAGCGCTTCCGGGAAGTTTGCCAAAAAGAGTCCCGCAATCAACGAGAGGCTGACGCCCGAGCGGACGGTATGTGAGCCGATCACAAAAGATTCGGGGATGCCGTCGAGTAGAATGCCGATCCAGATCGCCAGTGGAGCGCCGTGTTGACCGACCGCAGCGCGTGTCATGGCCGCCGTCGACGGAATCAACTTCCCGCTGTCGATGCTGCGGATGGCCTGTCTCTTATACACATCTCCGAGCCCACGAGACGAACAATT
>JARFQX010000254.1 GCA_029287555.1 Rubripirellula sp.
AGTGCTTCAAATCGGTTCGGCTCAATTGCCAGCGGTGCGGCTAGCTCTTGGTGTAGGCCGATACCGAGTCCATCAGGGAGCCAAGTGCCGGTTCCAGGACCTCTTTGACGCCGGGGACCTGCGAAACGGTCTCAAGCGCCGCCTTTAACTTCTCGACCAATGGCTCGATGATGCCTTGCAAACCAGAAAGACTTTGCTCGGGCATCTTGTCAAACCCGTAGCCAGTGATCTGCTTAGTAACCTCTTCGATCTGAGGGACAATCTTCTCAGCCGAAGCTTGGTCGGTGATGCCCAAGACCGATTCGGTCAACGAGCCAAAGGAGTCGCTCAGCTCGGTCTTGATCGAGTCGAGATTTAGTTCTGGAACCGCGGGTTTGTTAACGGCAATGCGATCCGCCGCATCTTCCACCGCCTGTTCAGCCGCCACCGCCGCCGACTTCGCCTCTTCCGCGACCTCTTTCGCCGCGTCGGATTGCGTCATCTTCCAGATCAAGAAGCCGAGGCCGAGGATCAATGCCAGAGGAACGAGAGCCTTGAGGAAACCGGCTCCGGTCTCGGCGGCTTCGTTCGCAGTGCGTTGAACCGTTTGTGCGCCTTCATCAAGCAAGTTGGCAATACCTAGTTCCTGGCTAAAACTCGCAGGAAGATTTCGGGAGACTTGCGATTTCTGGCCCATGATCATGCTCGTGAAGTCACTCAGATCAAGGCCTCCCGATTTGACCTGCTTCGCTAGCGTACCCATCAACAACGGGGCGACCATGCTCAACAAGGACTTCGATGAACCTTGACCGATCCCAGTGAGACGCGAGAGCATCTCGATGATGGAGTCGAGCTTGGAAGACCCGAACAGTCCGGAGACCAAATCCCAGCCCATGGAACTCAGCGACGACTGCTTCTCTTCCGGAGCACCTCCCTTGAAGATATCGACGATATCGTCGAGTCCGAAGCCACCCGAGTCAAAATTCTTGACCTGATCGAAGACATCCGTCGCACCGCGCGGATCCGACGCCTTCTTGATGAGTCCACCAAGGATCGCTGAACTCGCCAAATCGAAAGCCTTACCAGTGGCTTCTTCATTGGCGCCGAATGATTTGGACAAGCTCGAAAGAGCACCAGAACCGATCGTGCTTTTTGCTAGATCCAATAAGTTGACTGACATTAATCACTCCAGGAACGAAGGAATCTCAAGATTCAAGAGAGAGAGAAGGCAGCAGGACGGCAACGACGATCTGCTGAAGGACACAAGTTACGGTGTCGCGGAGGCAGCTTTTACTCGGGGGGCAGCCGTGCCTCAGAGAAGTTGCGATGCACTTCGGACCCCCGAAGTGTATCGCCGCTGCTTCGCTGGGCAATAACCGGCGAATGAAAAAGTCGTGGAAAGCTACTTTGTCAAAACCCCAAATTCGCCGGCCTCGTCGACCGGCCGGCAAGATGAGTAAGCTCGGGAACGTGCACGCCCCGTGATGAACGTGCTGGGCCCAACGATACTGGGCCAGTCGCCGTACCCCTTTTTAACGAAACCCGCGGAAAGTCTCTCAAGAACGAGGCCCTTGCCGCGCCTTTCAGGTTGCCTGTGGCGTGGCCAGGTCCCCGTGGTGGTGAAGGTGCACGTCACGCTGTGGAAACGGAATGGAGATGCCGGTCCGATCGAATTCTTGTTTGACCGAACGAGTGATATCCCAATAAACCTTCCAATAGTCGCTGTTCTTAGCCCAAGGACGGCAGATGAAGTTAACGGAGGAATCGCCAAGCTCGTTGAGTTGGATCACGGGTGCCGGATCGTCGAGCACCAGTGGATGTTCGTTGACAATTCGTTCGAGGATTCCCTTTGCGGTATCGACGTCGTCGTCGTAGCCAATGCCAAACACCATGTCGACGCGGCGCGTCTCGCTCGCCGTTGCGTTGGTGATCGTTCCTCCCCAAATGTCATTATTGGGAACGATCATCATCTTGTTATCAAACGTGCGAACGTGGGTGGAAACCAATGAAACGGAATCGACGATCCCGCTGACGCCACCTGCATCAATCACGTCTCCCACGTCAAAGGGCCGATAGAGGAGGATCAGCAAACCGCTGGCGAAGTTGCTGAGCGTCCCCTGCAACGCCAAGCCAATTACAAATCCGGCCGCTCCGATCGCCGCCAACAACGGCGTAATATTCACTTCAAGAGCGGAGAGGGCCACGACAAATCCGATCACCATCAACAATTTCTTGACGAATGAACCGGAGAAGTTGACCAACAGCTGTGACGCTCCTTTGACCCGAGCCACCGCGTGTCGAACCAGATGTGAAATCACACTCGCACCAAAGTAGAAGGCGGCAAGAATCGCAAAGAACTTGACGATGTTCCACATCCATCGTCGGCCCCCTTGTTCGGAATTAAGCCAGCCCAAGAGCAACGCCCAGGTCGTCGACGCGTCGGTCGCTTTGAAATCAATGCCTGTACTCGAACTGATGTACTTTCGATAACCTTCGACGTCGCCACCTTTTGCTTCCAACGCATCAATCACGACGTTGTTACGATCGACCAGGTGCGTTCGCTCTTCCTGCAAGTCCACCAACGTGTCGGCCGCCTGATCGTCCCCGTCACTCGCCTCGGCGTCGGCCGAAGCAACCGGCTCGGAAGCTATCTCCTCGGAAGCTGCTTCGTCGGCGGCTTCAGCCGCCTCCTTACTTGCCTTCTCTTTAAGCAGATCGATTTGCATTTGGCTGATTTCCATCAGCTTGTTCTGCAACAGTCCCTGCCAGCCATCCGCCTCGACGACCAATTGGTCTTTGGTCAGCGGCTTGAGCAGCAGCGATAATTGGTCCACCGGAACCTCTGGATCCGAGGTCGTCTTCGGCTCGGGGGGCGGATCGTCATTCGCCTTCTCCTCGACGGCTGGCTCGTCGGTCGCATCGGCTGTTGCTTCCTGGGCCCAGCCAACATTGCTCGCAAGCGAAACTGGCAGGCAGAGGAAGGTGGCGAGCAGCCAAAGACGATGAGAACACAAGGCAAATTTAGGCGAAGTGCCGACCGAATCGAAAACCATCTTCAACTCCCTCCCATGAGCATGTGATCGCTGCAATCGGTGTGAGATCGCAAGCTTGCGAAGCATGCTACCAACATCGCCCGGGCCTGCTAGTGCACGAATCAGTTTCCGACAACGTCAAGCCTTGTTCCTCTGCCAAACCGCCGCGCAGCCAGGTCTTGGACGCCACCCGACCAGCCGTCCCCGGACTGAGGAAATGGCGTTCAAGGGGGCACAGAATTCCGTGGTACGGACAATTACGCCGAATGAAATCACCCCGGCTTTGTGTCACAATAGGTGACGTCCAGAATGTCCCTGCTTCGACGAGTTTTTGACTTTTTTGGTCAGGCGGCGAAAAGATACGGGTTCAGAACCCACGGGCGCAGCGGACCCTAAGGGCAAACGTCTTATGGCATCTGGCGCCCGCCATCTTGCGTTCGCCTTAATCCGTGTTCCGAAGCCCGGACCCCGAATAAGCGTGCGAGATATTGGAACAGCGCGGAACGCCTCGTGCTCGGCGAAGCGGTGCTCGTCATCGAATAGGATGGTAAAAATTCGCGTCAATCGACTCGAGAACGCACACCGTCGCGAGCGACTGAACAAGAGCACGAGCACCACTTGCAATGCATCATTAGTGCACCCTGGCCTAGAACATCCCTCCCTCCCCAACGCTATGCCCACCGAGACGAATCAGTTCCAGAAGGACGCTCCGTCGCGGATCACTTCGAGAAGAACGATCCGAATGACCGCTCTGTTGTGTCTCGCAACTCCGCTTGCCTGCCTGTTGTGGACGGCGACCGGCCTTACCC
>JARFQX010000780.1 GCA_029287555.1 Rubripirellula sp.
GAGCGGAACGATTGTTGAAGTCGACCACAAACAGCGGGGCAAATACCTGACGATTGGCAGTCCCATCAAATTCTCGGACATGGATGTCGAGGTAACGGGTTCGCCTTTGTTGGGTGAGCACACCGACGAGATCCTGCAAGAACTTGGCTACGACTCGGAAAAAATTGAAGAGATGCATAAATCTGGTGCCGTCTAAGGCAGCAGTCTGGGGGCCGGGTGGCCACCCTTCGCTGGCCGGAAACCCACCTACTCCTGGCAGCTCCATTCATGGCGCTGTCTTTTTAGCAATTAGTCTTGGCCCTTTTGGGAGGCTTGATTGAAGACAGCATTGAACCTTGGTTCGCTTGTGGCGGCGGTCGGCGATGCTGTGGTGGCGTGTGACGCGTGGGGCGCGATCGTGTTGTGGAATCCGGCAGCGGAACGGCTGTTTGGCTATCAGGAGAGCGAAGCCCTGGGACAGTCCCTCGACATCATCATTCCTCAGCCCCTGCAGCAGCGGCATTGGGACGGCTATCAAAAAACAATGGAAACCGGCCACACGAAGTACGGTCACGACGTGCTGCGCGTTCCTGCGGTCGACAAGTCCGGTCGCGAAATGTCGATTGCTTTCACCGTCGCGATGCTGTTTTCGTCCGATGGCAAACCAGAGGTGGTCGTCT
Source organism: Rubripirellula sp. (assembly GCA_029287555.1). Classification (GTDB taxonomy): domain Bacteria; phylum Planctomycetota; class Planctomycetia; order Pirellulales; family Pirellulaceae; genus Rubripirellula. The sequence goes on from JARFQX010000780.1 coordinate 660, forward strand.
CCGTGATCCGCGACGAAACGGCGCGATTCAAGAAAGACCGGGAAATGCGCAAGCGGCTGGCCGAACTTGAAGCCAAATCGGGAGAGTACTGATGGAGTGCTTCTCCCAGAATCAGGATGCTGTGGCGAGCAGTTCCATAAATGGCTTGCAACTCGCTTTTTGCCTGGGCATCGATTTTCGCAACCCCCTGCCGGCGGGGCTTCTGGACCGGCACGCTGCTGGTTGGTATACCAGAAAAGAAACTTGTACTTCGGGACCTGGCTTTGGGCGCTCCTCTCGTCCCAATGCCTATAACCAGACACGAGATAATGGGGAGAGTTCACAGTGAAGGCACTCGAAGGCGTCAAGATCCTTGATTTCACCCACGTCCAATCCGGTCCGACGTGCACCCAGCTTCTTGGCTGGTTCGGCGCGGACGTCATCAAGGTTGAACGACCGGGTGTCGGTGACGCGACGCGCAAACAACTCGTAGATGTGGAGGGTGCGGACAGCCTCTACTTCACGATGCTCAACCACAACACGCGGTCGTTGACGCTCAACACCAAGAACCCCAAGGGCAAGGAAGTGCTCGAGCGGCTGGTGAAGGAATGCGATGTGCTTGTCGAGAATTTTGCGCCGGGCGCGCTGGACCGGATGGGCTTCACCTGGGAGCGCATTCAGGAACTCAATCCGCGCATGATCATGGCATCGGTCAAGGGTTTCGGTCCGGGCCCGTTTCAGGATTGCAAGGTTTACGAAAACGTTGCGCAGTGTGCCGGCGGGTCAGCATCAACGACAGGCTTCCTTGACGGTCCGCCCATGGTGACCGGTGCACAGATTGGTGATTCCGGCACAGGTCTGCATCTAGCACTCGGCATCGTTGCTGCGTTGTTCCAGCGCGAGAAAACCGGGCGCGGGCAAAAGGTCCTGGCGCCCATGCAAGACGGCGTCCTCAACCTGTGCAGGGTCAAGCTTCGCGACCAACAGCGGCTGGAGCGCGGCCCGTTGCAGGAGTACTCGCAATTCGGTGAGGGTATTCCATTTGGCGAAGCGACACCGCGCGCCGGTAACGATTCGGGAGGCGGGCAGCCCGGTCGGATTCTCAAGTGCAAGGGTTGGGAGACCGATCCGGATTCCTATACCTACTTCATCACCCAGGCGGCGGTTTGGGACAAAATCTGTGACGTCATCGGCAAGCCGGACTGGAAGGAAGATCCCGAGTACGCGACGCCCAAGGCGCGTCTCAACAAGCTCACGCACATATTTGAAACGATCGAGCAGTGGACGATGACCAAAACCAAATTCGAGGTGATGGAAATCTGCAATCCTCTCGATATTCCAGTCGGTCCTATCCTGTCGATGAAGGAGCTCGCGGCAGACCCTTCGCTGCGTGAAACGGGGACTATCGTGGAGGTCGATCACCCCGAACGCGGTGCGTATTTGACGGTGGGCTGCCCCATCAAAATGTCCGACAGCGAGGTCACGGTTACGCGTTCTCCGCTGCTGGGTGAACACACGGCCGAGATCCTGAGCGACGTCCTTGGTTATTCCGACGAAGAGGTTGCCGAACTGAAGGAAGCGGGTGCCACGGAAGTCGTCAAGAAGATGGCCGCCGAGTAGCCGCTCTCCATTCAAGTCCAAGGGGATCTGTGTCAGGATCCCCAATTTCAATAGCTAACACAGTTTGCCTGTGGTCGCCCAATGGGGAGGCAAAAAGCCAATGCGTATTGTGGTTCACGGCCAGCAGGCCTTCGGTAAGGCGGTCCTGGAAAAGTTGCTTGAGCGGGGCGAGGATGTCGTGGCGGTTTGCTGCGCGCCCACAAAGGAAGGCCGCCCCGAGGACCCGCTGGCGGAGTTTGCACGAGAAAAAGGCCTGCCGGTCCATCAGCCGGCTTCGTGGAAGACACCGGAAGCTCTTGAGCTGATGAAGTCGTTCAAGGCCGATGTTTGCATGATGGCCTATGTCCTCTTGTTTGTTCCCCAAGAGGTTCGCGATGCCCCCAAATACGGAACTTTTCAGTATCATCCCTCGCTTTGCCCGTGGCATCGCGGACCCTCTGGTATCAATTGGCCGATAGCGATGGGCAAAACCCGTACCGGTCTGACGATCTTCTGGCCGGACGATGGGCTGGATGAGGGGCCGATCCTATTGCAGAAGACCTGCGAGATCGGCGCCGACGAGACGCTTGGCGATGTCTATTTCAAGAAGCTGTTCCCGATGGGGGTCGAGGCCATGCTGGAGGCGCTCGATCTGGTCAAGGCCGGCATCATCCTGAAGCACACCCAAGACTTGGAGTCCGGCTCATATGAGAGCTGGTTCAATAAGAAAGTCGCGCAGCTCGATTGGTCGAAGCCCACTGCCGAAGTCTACAACTGGATCCGCGCGGGAAACCCGCAGCCGGGGGCGTGGACCACGCTCAACGGGACGAAGCTTTCGATTTTCGATGCTGGTAAAACCCAGGACGCGGGACAGCCAGGCGAGGTTCTGTCGATTGACGAAGAGGGTATCAAGATTGCAGCCGGGGACGGCGCGATCCTGGCCAAGCGGGTGCGTCCCGATAAGGATGCGAAAGTTGCTGCTCACGAATGGGCGGAAAATGCGGGCTTGAAAGTGGGCGACGTCTGCGTTTTTGTCCAAGAGTAAAGAAAAAACGATCGGATCGGCACTTCCTGAGTCCGCTCGCGATTGTTGCGGCGCACTGGAGAGGTCCGGCGACGGGAAAGGAAACGTCCAATGACTGTAAAATCTGACATCGAAATCGCGCGAGAAGCGTCGATGCGGCCGGTCGCTGATGTCGCGGCGAAAATCGATGTGCCCGCCGATCAGCTCCTCAACTATGGGCCCTACAAGGCCAAAATTTCCGCCGAACTGGTCGAGAGTCTGCAGGGCCGTCCAGATGGAAAGCTGATTTTGGTGACGGCGATCAGCCCGACG
>JARFQX010000843.1 GCA_029287555.1 Rubripirellula sp.
CTAAGGAGGCTTCGTGCAAGACAACCGGCTTCAGCCGACGCAGATTCACGGACGCAGCGGAGTGATCGTCGCGGTGATTGCCGTCGCCATCGGCGCGATCCTGTGGGGATGCTGTAGCATTGCCTGCGGAGCTGAAGGGACGATCAGCTCCGCGCCTGCCGACTTGGAGCGAACGACGCAGTCGGAACCCGCATTCTTGAAGTTGCTCAGCGGCTTGTTGCACAACGATCTCTTGCTTTGTTTCGCCATTTTAGCAATGGGCATGGCGCTCGGTTCGTTGCGTCTCGCCGGAATTGGTTTCGGCACCAGCGGTGTGCTCTTCGCGGCGCTGTGGATGGGACACTTTGGCAAGCAACAGGGATGGTCGATGCCGGATCAAATTGGCACGGTGGGACTCGTGCTCTTCGTCTACACCGTCGGGCTCGGATCTGGAACGACATTTTTTCGGACTTTTCGCCAGGAGGGAAAGAGTCTTGCGCTGCTGGGGATCGTCACGGTGGCGGGAACGGCTGCGATGACCTTCGGCCTGGCGCGATGGATGCAAATTCCAGGTGAGTTGGCCACCGGTATCTTTGCCGGTTCGATGACGAGTACTCCGGCGCTGGCCTCCGGAATTGAGGCGGCCACGCGAGATGGATTCAACTCGCTTGACGTGTCGATTGGCTACGGCATGGCTTACCCCGCGGGCGTCATTGGCGTGGTCCTCTTCGCGCAACTTCTTCCGCGTTTCTTGCGAGTTGACCTCGATGAACTTGACCGCCAATTGCGTGCTACCAACAAGTCGTCTCATACCGTCGAGCGTCGGTTGGTCCGGATTGCAAATCCGGCAATCGTGGGCCGATCGATCAATGAGATGCGCGAGTTTGCGCACGTCAAAGCGCAGATTACCCGAGTGCTCCACGGCGAAAGATTGGTACCGATCAAGTCGGATCATGTATTCCAAGAAGGTCAAATCGTTCTGCTGGTTACCGACAGCTACAGCCTTGACTTGCTCACAGCGTTCCTCGGCCAGGCGACCGAAACACCTGTCGTTGTTGACAGCGATCATGAACGAGCGGAGCTCGTCATCGCGAGTCCTGAGGTGTTCGGCAAGCCGCTACGGGATCTGCACCTTCGCTCTCGATTCGGAGTCACGATCTCTCGCGTCGTTCGCTTTGAGGTTCCCTTTGTTCCCAGTGGTGACACGGTGCTCAACGCCGGTGACCGAGTTACGGCCGTTGGTCAGCCCGAAGGACTGAAGGCGTTCGTCAAGCACGCGGGCCATCGGACTCGGAAGCTTCACGAGACCGACCTGATGTTGCTCGCGTTCTCGCTGGTCCTTGGCATTCTGGTCGGCATGGTACCGATCAAGATCTTCGGACTTCCCGGGTTCTCCTTGGGAATGGCTGGCGGACCCTTGCTCGTTGGTCTCTTGTTGGCCCATTTCGGCCAGTATTTGGGAAATGCAGCCTACATGCCTGCTGCGGCGCGGATGTTGATCCAGGAACTGGGGCTGGCGCTGTTTCTCGCCGACGCCGGTTTTCGCGCCGGCGGAAGTTTTGTCGAAACCTTCATGCAGTACGGGGCCGCACCGTTCGGTCTCGGTCTGCTCGTCGTGGCGACCGCCGTCACCATCGCTTACGTATTTGCGAGATTCGTTCTCGGCATGAATCTGCTGCAGATTCTCGGCGGTACCTGTGGAGCGATGACGTCGACCGCTGGAGTCGGCGCGCTATCCGGCGCCACCGAATCAGGGGTCCCCGTGGCCAGCTACGCCGCAGCTTATCCCGCTTCCCTGGTCATGATGACGCTGCTCGCGCAAGTCTTGATCGCCGTCGCCACCTAAGGCGTTCTCGGCAAGCATCTCGAGCCATCGCTTCACGGACTCAGGCACGAATTCACGGCGAGCCGACCGCGGTAATTAGAGCGAGACCCGCCTTTTTTTCCTGCGGTCGATCTCCACGCAAAAAGTCCCCTCTAGGAATGTCGATGAAGTTTCCCTTTCCAACGGTGACCTCCCATGTACCATCACTCATTCCGCTCGTTGGGGCCATCGATCGCGAATCGATCTTGTCTCCTCTTCGCCGTCGTGCTGATTCATGTCAACGGGAAACCGACTCTCGGCCAGTGGCGAACCATCGATGCTGCCGCGGAATCGAAACTGGTGCGGCTCAGAACACCCGGCGATCGCGGCGTCGACCCGGGTGCTCCTCTCTACCTGGTCACCCATGGGATGAATGGAACGTGTTCTGGCGATCGCTTCCACATGCTCGCCGAGACCATTTGGACGTTCCTGCCTGAAGCGAGTGTTGTGTTGGTTGATTGGACGGAAGCGGCTCGAGGCGAGTGGCTCGGTTTGAATCTTCCCTTCGTCGTAGCACTGCAGGTCGATGTGGTCGCGGATGAGGCCTCCGAGATGCTATGCAATCTTGGTTTCGATGCGGCCAATGCGACGCTGATCGGCGAAAGCTTTGGCAATTACGTGAATGCCAAGATCGCGTCCAATTTTGGAAAGGTCGATCGAATGCTGGCGATGAACCCTGCCGCCGAATTGGGAGGCTATCCGATTCCCGACTTGCGCCGATGTTCGCGGAGGGCGTACTCGTTCCATACGTACTCGCTGTTCGACACACGGGTCTCGCTCGCGCACGCCGCCGTCTTTCTCGAGACGCCACCGGGCGCAACTGGAATCGAACAGCACACCTCGGGGATCGCCCGGTTGACCACCACCATCGGTGAAGCCTCGCGAGGCTGGCTCGAAGCCAATCTGGTTGCCGCTGACGATTCTCCCGAACGCTTCAAGCTCCGCGCGACACTTGATGGAAGGTTGGTTGCAGCAGATCTTCCCAGGCATCGGCCCTTGCCGGACTAAATAACGGTGCGCCATCGCAAGTCGTGCTCGTGCTCATTCGATTGCCTTCCTTGACCGTTGTGCCAGTAGAACCTCCGCCTCACTTGGCGTAGTCTGTTAGGCTCCCCCTTTTTCCCGGAGTCATCGCCATGCGCCCTTCCTGCGAGTTCTATCTCGGTCGCTTTCGCGTCGCGTCCTTGCTATTACTTGGAATATCACTCGCTCCGCTTCAAGCCGAGACTTGGACGGACCGCACCGGCACCTACAAGGTGGAAGCGGAGTACGTTGGGGTCGAGGGAACATCGGTCGTGTTGAGGAAAGCCGATGGCAGCACCATCAAGGTCCCGATTGGTCAATTGAGTACTCCGAGTCGAGAGCGGGCCCGAGAGCTCTATGAGGCGGCCAGACAAGGTGCCCCGGTTCCGCCTCCCGCAGCCACCCCTCACCCGATCAACGGGGATGCCACCACGCCGGAATCTCCCGTGATCAATCCGTTGGCTGCGGGCCCGTTGGCTGCGACCAACTCGCCGATTGGCTTCAACCCGCCGGTTGCCCCCCCGGTACCTCCCATGCCGGCTTTTCCCGAAGACGCGACGTTGCAGCAGGCCGTGGACTTTGTCCGTGATCAGGCGCTGGCGGGACATCCCGAGGTGTTGTGGCATGCATTGCCGGACCGTCTTCGCGAAGTCGTCGACAGTTCCGAGTATCGGGCCGGAATACTCTTGCTCAATGAGCAGTCGACAACCAATCAGTCGCTGATGACGATGTTGATGAAGGTGGTCGAGGTTCTTGTCACCAAGAAAGACTTCGTGATGAATTCAAACCTGGTGACCGCCCAAATACCTGCCGACGCGATGCCGCTATTCCAGCAGGCCTACGATCCGGCCGTTGGGTTGGCCTACGAGTTTGCAATGCTCTCTCTGGACTTGGAACGCTTGAATTCGATCACGATGAGCCAGTGGCTGGACGATCGTGGCGCACGACTTGGCGGGCACCTGCAGTCCCTCGTCAAAGTCTTGCCGCCCGGGTTGATCGAGTCCTACCTCGGGCAAGTCCAGGTTCAGCAAACCAGTCCGACTGAAGGGACAATCACGTTTCCCGATCCCAACGGGGGCGGGCTGCAAACGGTTGAAATGCGGAAGGTCGATCGCCGTTGGCTTCCCGCAAGTTTGGCCGCGAAATGGGAGGAGTCGGCGGAAAATTTCCAGGAAGTCATGCGGGCGGAGTTGGAGAAGATGAAGCAGTCTCAAGCGGAACTGGCGGCGGAGACACAACAGGCCGACGCGATGATGGCAACCGCCGCGACGATGGCCGGCGGTTTGCTCGAACCGATGCTCAAGGCCAACACCCAAGAGGAGTTCGATCAGTCGCTGATGCAACTCGAGGCGATGGCCCGAATGCTTACCCCGGGGATGGGCGCAGCTGGACCTCCCGGGGCTGGACCGGCCGGTGATGGGCTGCCCAGCGGACCCGGTGCGTTCGGCCCGCCCGGTGCGTTCGGCGAGCCTCAGCCGACCCCGTGATGCCGATGGGACCCAGGACAATCGTCTTGCCGATCCGCGGAGCTCGGAGAGGAGGGCCGTGACCGGCACGCGTCGCCCGTCGCAGGCTGCGAGATCGAATGACGAGCTTGGGACGAGACCGGTTGCGATCCAAGCGGGCGTGACGTTATTTGTCGGTGACCTTGCTGACGACCTTGTCGATCAGACCATAGTCCCTTGCCTCTTCAGCCGACATGAATCGATCTCGATCGGTATCTTCCTCGATCTTCTCGAGCGAGTGACCGGTGTGTTCGATCATGATTTCGTTCATGCGTTTCTTGATCCGTCGCAGTTCCTCGACGTGAATCTCCACTTCGCGGGCGGTTCCCTGCATCCCGGCCAGAGGTTGGTGGATCATGATTCTCGCATTCGGTAGGGCGAATCTTTTCCCTTTGGCTCCGGCCGTCAGCAGCAGCGCCGCCATCGACGCGGCCTGTCCAATGCAGTACGTGGCAACGTCACACGAAACGAATTGCATCGTGTCGTAGACCGCCATTCCCGCGGTAATGCTGCCGCCGGGGCTGTTGATGTAAAGGTGGATGTCCGCTTTGGGGTCGTCGGACTGCAAGAACAGCATCTGAGCGACTAGCGCGTTGGAGATGTGGTCATCGACCTGTTGGCCCAGAAAGATAATTCGATCTTTCAGCAGCCGGCTGTAGATGTCGTAAACGCGTTCTTCGCGTCCACTCTTTTCGACGACGTAAGGAATCAGAGGCATGGTGCGATGATGGTGTTGAATTGGTTGCGAGGGGGGTGGATGACGGGCTTAACAAAGACGGCCTACTAGTCTTCGTCCTCGTCGCCCGACGGCGGTTTAGTCAGAATATCGTCGACCAATCCATATTCCTTGGCCCCTTGGGCACTCAGGAAGAAGTCGCGATCAGTATCCTTCGCAATCTGGTCCACCGATTTTTCACAATGCTTGCTGATGATCTCGTTGAGCACATCGCGGTAGCGGAACATTTCAGCGGCTTGAATTTCGATGTCGCTGACTTGGCCCCCAACACCGCCCATCGGCTGGTGCATCATAACGCGGCTGTTGGGCAAGCAAAAACGCTTTCCTTTGGTTCCACCGACAAGCAACACGGCGGCTCCGCTGCACGCTTCGCCGACGCAGTAAGTCGCCACGGGGCAGGAAAGGATCTGCATCGTGTCGTAAATGGCCAGCGTCGCGGTGACGCTACCGCCCGGAGAATTGATGTAAAAATGGATATCTTTTCTTCGATTTTCGCTCTGCAGATAGAGCAACTTCATCACCACGTCGTTGGCGTTGGCGTAGTGAATCTCGCCCTGGAGAAACACGATGCGATTCTCCAGCAGCAGGTCGCCGAGCGTCAGCTGCCGTTGACGTTGGTAACTTTGGTAGGAGTGACTGTTGGCGATCTCGTTGGGATCGAGCTCACCAGCCAATGGGAAATTCATGCGGTGTCTTTCGAACGGGTGGAGGGGCACCTGCGACTCAGTGGTCATTGTCAGACCGTAAGTGTTCGCGATTGTCCGGGAAATGACAAGACCGGCAACCCGGTGGCATCGCGGTCCGCCCCGGACGGGCCGCGCGCCGCGTGCCGGTTACCCCGACGCGTTCACCCCGAGGCGGTCATCCGGAGATTGGGTTCCGGCCCCCACGCGACGATTGGGGCGACGCACGCCGACCAGTCGCCGCGTGGGGCTCGCCTCGGCGGGGAGCGACAACAACCGGGCCGGCGCGAGCGCCCCCCGAGCGGAGCACCTTCGAATCTCATCTGCCGTGGGCCAGATCAAGCTTTTTGGCTGACGTAGACCTTTAGCGAGTGGTGGGGCATCTTGATCACGCGGCCGCTTGGCGGCATCGGGCCGTCGACATCGGGGAAAATATCGTGGGGACTATCGGCCGCGGTGTCGATGAACAGGTTCCACCGCATCCCCCGCCCGAATTCCGGCATTTGAAAGTCCCGGATCTGTCCGGTGCTATTGAACATCAAGATCACATCGCGGCCGAGGGCTTCCGGATCGTCCTGCCGGCTCGGGGCGGCGATGTAAGCAACCATCGCCAGGTCATGCTGGCCCCAATCGAGGTGTTTCCCATCGGGCGCGAACCAGGCGACGTCGGGAATCATGCGACCGTCGACGGGCAAGCCTGTGAGAAACGTCCTGCGACGCACCGTGGGCTGATTTCGTCGAAATCGAATCAATCCCTGAACGAAACGAAGCATCTCGGAGTGCTTTTCGACCAGTCGCCAATCGAACCAACTCGTTTCATTGTCCTGGCAATAAGCGTTGTTGTTTCCCTTTTGAGTTCGGCGAACCTCATCACCGCTGACCAACATCGGGACACCCTGACTGAGCAGGAGTGTCGAGAGCATGTTCTTGATCTGGCGGGTGCGGATCATGTTGATCGCTTTCTTGCGTGTGGATCCCTCCGCCCCGTAGTTGTCGCTGATGTTGTGGTTGTCACCGTCGCAGTTGTCTTCGCCGTTGGCCTCGTTGTGTTTCTCCTTGTACGACACCAAGTCGTTCATGGTGAAACCGTCGTGGCTGGTAATGAAGTTGATGCTGCAGAACGGGGGACGCCCCGCGTGCTCGTAGAGATCGCTGCTGCCCGCCAGTCGCGTTGCCAACGGGCCGAGTGTTCCCTCGTCGCCGCGCCAAAATCCGCGAACGTCGTCCCGGTAGCGGCCGTTCCATTCCGCCCAGCGATGATTGCCAAACGAACCGACCTGGTAAGCACCCGCGGCATCCCACGCCTCGGCAATGATCTTGGTGTCGGCTAGCAGCGGGTCTTCCGCGATTAATTCGACCATTGGTGGGTTCGGCACCAGATTGCCGTATCGATCACGACTCAGGATGCTCGCCAAGTCGAAGCGGAATCCATCGACGTGGTAATTGTGCACCCAGTGGCGAAGGCAATGGAAAATCATCTCTCGAACAACGGGGTGATTGCCGTTGAGCGTGTTTCCACAGCCGCTGTAATTGCAATAGTGCTTGCCTTCGCTGAGGATGTAGTAGATTTGATTCTCGAGACCTTTGAACGAAAGCGTCGGTCCCTGCTCGTTGCCCTCGCACGTGTGATTGAACACCACATCGAGAATGACCTCGATACCGGCCGCGTGAAGCGCCTTGACCATTTCCTTGAACTCGCGCACCTGTGCGCCCGGCGTTCGATCGTAGGCGTAGCCCCGATGGGGAGAAAAGAAAGCCATCGGATCGTAGCCCCAGTAATTGGGGCGTTTCATTTTGTTCCCGTAGATGTCCTTGATCGGGAACTCGTTGATCGGCATCAATTCGACAGCAGTCACACCTAACGACTGCAAGTAGGGAATCTTCTCAATCACTCCCAGGTAAGTTCCCGGGCACTCGACCTTGGCCGTCCGGCTCTTGGTGAATCCGCGAACGTGCATCTCATAGATCACCGATTCGCTGATGTCTTGGCGAATGTGTCGATCGCCATCCCAATCAAAGTCGTCCTCGATCACGACACACTTGGGCGGGCGGATCAAACCGTCTTTGCTCTTTTGGAATTCTCCCGCCAAGGCCTGCGCGTAGGGGTCGATCAATCGGGCGGCCGAATCGAATCGATGGCCTCGATCGGGATCCCACGGGCCGCTCGCCTGGAAATGATAGAGTTGACCCTCTGCGATCCCCGGTACGTGCAAGCTCCAAACGTCGCCCCAACGATCCGTCTCTCGGTCGAATTCAATGACTTCCGCTGGCTCGCGATCCGAGACCTTGTTGTAAAGTAACAACCGCATGGCCGTGGCCGAGCGGCTGAAGACCGAAAATTGCACACCCGATTCCTGCAGCGTTGCGCCGAAGGGTGGCTGGTAGGCAAACTGCAGGGTTGGACACGGCTGTCGCATTAGCATGTTCTAGGCTTCTCCTCTGGTTGAGCCAATCGACGTCGCAAGCAGCCAATCGTTGCCGAAATGGCGATTCAATGCGGTAGGTTCGCAGCTTCGCTCTGAAGGTGACGCGGTGGGCATGCACCGCGTCCGTCGCTGCTGACTGAACACTACCACGGAGCTTGTTCGGTGCCTGTTGTTGACCCTCGCTCGCACTCAAAATCGACGGCATCTATGGTCCAGGCGACGGGTGGCGATTCCGTAGCGGACAAACCTCCCGGTGGGGTGAGCGAAACATTGCGGGGTGGAGAAAGCACGACTCCAGAACGATCTGGATGAAAGGACTCGCTTTCCAACTTGAGCATAATCAATCGCCAAAAACCACTGAACGGGAGGTTTCATCGGTACAATCGACTCGGATCATCCACCCGCTTTGGCTAATGACAGGATCATGCCCCGTAACGGGAGTTAGTTGAAGGATCGCGACCGTTTCCCGGAAATGCCGATCGCGCGACCCAGGCTGGCCACACAGAAAGCTTGGGCTGGCTACACAGAAAGCTTGCCGCTTGAGCCGGTTTGGCGGGTCAGAGATGCTCTGGATGCCTCCCTCTAACCGCCGCTGCGCGGCTCGTCACGGGCGGCCGCGTCACCACGGAAGAGTCTTCGTCGGAGACTTGCCAGGGCCGTTTGCCGGCGACGATCCAAGGCGAAATGCGTTTGGGACTGATTGACCGCACGCTCGAATTGCGATTCGCTGACAAACAAGGCTGCCGGATGGGCCAGTCGTGAATGCTCGGCAATCAACTCCAGCAGGCCCCGGGCACTGCCCTTGATGCGGTGTGCTTTGCAGAGCTCATCGAAGATTCCCTCGGGGGCATGAACAACCGGCTTCGGTCGATTGGCGAAATGGTAGATCAGGCAGGCGATCGCGATTGCAACAACGGGGATCAACAGGTACCACCACTGAGAGGCTGCGCCCGAGGCGACCTGTTCGCGATACTGAAGGCTGATCTCCGCCATCCGTGTTTCAGCAAGCAGGCATGTTGTCGGCATGATTGTCATCAAGTGCCCTCCAGAGAAGTGGCCGGGTGACCGGCGTCACAAGGGCCGTTCGGCTTCACGTCGGCAGGGACGCTGCGGCTGGTCTTGATTTTGTGGTGGGGTGCAACATTGCGTTCTTCAACCACGTTCGAACGGGCGGCGTGCTGACGACGCTCGATCGCGGCGATGGCCACGTCACGAACCGGGCACTGCGGAAGTTCCAGCATTTCTTTGAGCAGCTGCATCGTCTCGTCGCTCGATGCCGTCGCCATCGCCTCGGCCGCTCGCATCCTTGCCTCCTGATGGTCTTCGCGAGCGATGCGCGTGAACGAATCGCAAAGCAAGTCGACGGCACCGAGCGCGTCGGCCATCGCGATCGCGTCCAACCGTTTGGTGAGCACCGGATGGCGCAGCCCATCACGAACTTGATCCAATGCCTCCGGATCGATTTGCATCACGACTTGTCCCAGGCGACGCCGACTGCGGGGGCGGAGCGATTGGAAATGTGGCAGCATCTCCGAGCCGTGCAGTGCCGAGAGCGAACGTTGTAGGATCCGATGGAACGCGGAATCGGATTGTTCGAGCAATCGGATGAATCGTTTCAGCAGCCGCGCCGTCTCATCAACCCCGTCCGACTGGTGATCATCGTGCGGGAGATGTAATGCCGCCCGCATCCAAGCATTGGGATTGGGAAGTTCGCAACGCGACAGGGCGGTCGTCGCTGCTGCCAGGCAATCTTGCGTTCGCTGCTCGGCGGTTGCCGCGACCACGTGAAGTGCTTCCACGTAGTCCGGGTTGCCGGAAACATGCGCGTGAACGAGGGCGCAGCGACAATCGATCGGCAAATCTTGCAGAATGGATTCTCCGCCCTGCAAACACTGTGGCATGCCGATCGACTGTAGATGCCTCAACACAACTTGTGAGGGTTCGCCGCCGATGGATCGTAAGAACGCGTCGCGAAATGCGATATCCGACCGCTTCCGCAAGATGGAAGCAATGGCGTCGGGTAAATTGCGCCGCCGCAAGAAGCCGACCAGCAGTTCGATGACACTGGGATGCTGTGATTGTTGAAGAAGCCGGCAGATCAGATTCGAGCTCGGCCCTCGTTCCGCGAGCAGCTGACGAAGCTCGGCATCACCCCAAGTCGCCACCATCAGGAAAGCCTCGACCAGGTTGTCATTGCCGTGAGAGTCGAAGCGACCGACTGAATTGATCAGTTCTGCGATCACGGGGGCGCGAACGGAACGTTGATCGCGATCTTGCCTGGCGTCCCGGCCCAGTTGGTCGGCGATCGTCTTTACCGCCGAGTCGACCCGCTCTCGGAACCCGCTTTCTTGAGCCGACTCGGACAACTGAATCAGCTTTGGCAGGGCGGAATGGAGTGCAAGGGCGGCGGCCGCGTCGATCGCCGTGATCGTCTCATTTGAATCGGTTGTCGGGTCGGGAGCAGGGGATAACGCTGCCTCGATCGCCGGCCCCATCCACGTCTTTCGACTCCGCACCAGCTCGATTTCATCGTCGGAAAGCTCGGACCAGCGGGAAAGCAGAAGGCGGCACGCTCGTGGATCCTTGCGGCACATCAGCGCGGCGAGCGCCCGGCGACGATTCGCCGTTTCCGGGCCATCGAGTGTCGCGACCAGCACGTCAACCGCAGCTTCGTTGCGGGATTTCCCGAGCGTTTCAAAGGTAAGATCCAGACCTTGCATCTTGGGAACGCGTTGCCATGGGGGGTGCGGTGGGGAATCGGCGGCCCCGTCGAGGTCTTTCGGATCGCAAAACCGCCGAAAAAAGCGTAGCTTTGGCCCCGGTGCGGGAGATCAACAGGTCACGATTCCCAGGCCACTCGGCCGACCCCAATCCGAATATTCCGCAAAGCCTCTCCATTTCACCCCCGATCGTTCGCGCCGCCCCAGTCGCTGTCCCGCTACCCTCGCTACGATTGGACCTGCGCAACTTGGTCGCGGAGTGCATCGCCCGACGAGTCGGGCGGCCCTGATGCTCCTATAATGAAGTGCTAGAAGTCTTCCTCCACGTGATGAGTTCACCGTGATGCAGAGTGCTGATCAAATCCTGGACGAGTGTTTTCTCGAGGTGCGAGCCAAGTTGCTCGAGGTGGCGGCAACCCTTGACCGTGTTGACCGCGGATCGGACGAGAACGCCCCGCTGAGTGCCAATGCAGAACCGCGCAGGGCAAAACTGGACGAGGCGATTCGCCTTTTGTTGAGCGAAGGTCCCGATAGGGCTGAGCGTC
>JARFQX010000930.1 GCA_029287555.1 Rubripirellula sp.
GCCTCCCCCACCACGTACGAAGACACGCGCCCAGGAGGTCCGGAGTCGACCCTTTCGTTTCGTCCAACTGGATTCAGACGATGTCGGCCGAAGATACGACCGTCACCGCAATCGGCCCCAACCGCACGCCAAGAAAGACCTTACGGCCCATCCGAATCGTCCGATTCAAAGCGTAACGCGGCGCAATCTGGCCGCCCCATCCGACAGCAGGTTAACACAGCCGGTCTCATTCCTCGATGGGACAGCCCGGTGCTTCGCCAAACCTCGAATCCAGGCCGCCCCCTTCTTGCGGACCCGTTTGCATCGATGAAGCACTCTCCCTCGCGAGGGTGATGCAATGGCGTCGTGTAACACCGCGAACCTAGAAACTGCACGACGTCATGGGGGGAGGGGTGATATCCAATCGTGCAACGTCAAAACTTGGGACCGATGTAGCGACGCGCGATCACCACGTCGTCGAAGTAGACCACGTTCGTTTTCTGTTTCGTCCAACGATCGGTCACGTAGCTTTCCAGCGTGAATGCATTGGCCCAAAGACGATCGGATTTTCGCCAGTTGATACCTTTCCAGTGCCCCTTCAATTCACCATCGATCCAAAAGGCCTGCTCGCCGTCAGCTTGGCCCGGCGTATTGTGGTCGAGCATGAACTCGCAAGCGATCCATCGACCCTTGCGAATATTCTCTTGCTTGTCTGGACGAAACGCATTGCCCCAATATTTCCCGTCGGGGCTGGCCGACATTTCGTGCCAATACGTGTAGAAGTTCCATTGACCGGGTGGTGGAAGTCTTCCCCAGTTCCCCCAAGGCTCGAGCGCCGTTGAAAACCGCTCCGTTCCTTCCGGTCGAATCCCCGCACCTCCGAAGCCGCTCCACGCATCCCCGCCGCGCATTGCCTTGTTGGCTCGCAGCGTGCAGAAGTGATGGACGTAATCGCACCCGGCATCGAAACGGACATAGAAGCGAATGAAGAGTTTGTCACTCGATTCGAACCATTTCGTCATACCGCCGCCGGTGTTTCTGCCAAGCGTTGCGGTCACCTTCAAGGAGCGACCGTGTGTTGTTGGCCCCGACGACGACCCCTGTTCCTCTTCGAGCCGCACCAGGGAAAGAACTTCACCGCGATCGTTGCGAACGTCATCCCAATGAGATTGGTAGTCCGGAGATTCGAAATCCTCCGCGAAGATGACATCATCGTGATCGGATAGCGACTCCCCATCCTTCAACTCCGATGCCAGCCCGTCGCCCTCGGGGAGTGAACTCTCGGCAGCAAGATTCGACTTGCCCAGCGGATCGCCGCCGTCGGCAAGGCTGCGCGTGGTGAGGACCGCGACGGAGGCGAAAACCACCGAGAAACACAACAAGCGAACTTGGTTTGGCATCGTAGGAAACAGCTCGAGGCTGCGACTCAAAGAATGGTCATGGGGAAGCTACCTGGACCGCCGCGCTATAGGAAAGCCGGGTCAGGCCAAAAAGATCGGGTCACGTCGCCTGCAGCAGGCGAACCCACTTGAGCAACCTCAGCGGTGTCGTCTGGCCACCCAGGACAACCGGGTAGCCGGCCTTTTCTATTGCCGCGGACCAACCGGGCAACTCGTCCCTTTGATCGATCGGCAACAACAGTTGCATCGAGGCGGTTGCTTCGTTCTCGCGCAGGCGAACGGCCGGTGGTCGCGTCTTGGGGGAAATCGCCACTCCGAAAAACGTCTTGCTTTGAGAGATCGCCACGGCCAAAGCCATCGCGTCAGCGGCTTCGCCGTCGCCGCCGGCCAGTCCACCGGAGGCGGCCACCGCAACCGCCGAGGCTTCGATCCCACCTAACTTCAAGACGGCCGCCGCAAAGTTCGCGACCACCTCCAGCTCTTTCGGCTGCCAGCGTCGCGCGTCCTCCGGAGCGATCGCACAAACGACCACGCCGGCTTGCTTGGCCGCCTCGCTCCATTTCTCTAAGACGTCGCGAGGTGTCCCCTGGCCGGGATTGAGCAGCAATACCAACAAACCAAGGCGATCCGCATCCGCATCCGGCTTGGGGGCAACATAGGCTGCCGCATTGGCCGACTCAGGAAGCTTCAGGTCTTTCGTCTCCCACTCCGCCGGTTCCTCCGCTTGCCAATCCTCGGGATACTCCTCGAGCGCCTTTCCCGCAATGTCCGCGGGAGTCACCGATATCGATTGTTGATCCCCATCGCGTTCAATGGAAAAATCCACCGCTTGCTCGGGTTCCGCCGAGATCATCAAACGTCGGAGCGACTGCGAGTCCGACACGTCGGCCTCCCCGGCGCTTTTGATCACGTCGCCGGGCTTGAGTTTGCCGTCGGCAGGCGTGCCGGGAACCACCTCCGAGACGAACACCTCGGTGGACGCTTCTTCTCCTTCGCCCACGTCGCGATCTGCCGTGACGACGCCGAGCCGCTGAGGCTGCAGCGGCGGGATGCTCTCAGCGAGCGTGACCTCGACATCGATCGGCTGGCCATCGCGGCGAAGCTTCAACTGAATCGACTCACCCGCGTCAAAGCGACCGAGCACTTGGCGAATCTCTTGATGGCGGCGCACCGGCGTCGCATCAACCTCCAACACGGCATCGCCCGGCTTGATCCCAGCCTTTTCGGCTGGCGAGCGGACTCGGACCGCGGCGATCTCGGTGCCCTCCTGGTAGGGATCGCTGGTCTTGGAAACGATTCCGATCAAGCCCTTACGAACATCCTCGCCCGCCTTCAAACGATCTAACTTGCGCACGATCACTTCGGCCGGGATGGCAAAGGCGATTCCCGAGTCGTACCACGCCGTGGGTGATTCCGCACCTCCTTCGGCCACTGCGGGAATCAAGACGCCAAGCACGTTGCCATACAGGTCAATCAGCGGACCGCCATAGAGCGCAGGCGAAACCCTCGCATCGCACTGCAACGCAATGCCATCAAGCCGCGCCTCGGCGCTGAGCACTCCACGGCTAACCATCGGTGAAGCGTCGGTCCCATACCGGCCAACGGCGATCGTGGTTTGACCGATCTTGCGTTGCGTCGAAGCGGCTAAGTCAATCGGGACGAGCGGCTTGTCGGTGTCGATCCTTAACAGCACAAGGTCGCGGTGGTGATCCCGCGCGACAACGGTGGCGGCGTGACGGCTTCCGTCGGGCAGCACGACCAAGACGCTTGCCGACGGCCTGGCGACAACCAGACTCGATGCCAACACGTAGCCTTCGCCATCGACGATCACACCCGACGTCGGGGCATCTTGTTCAACCTCACCCGTTGCCGTACCACTGGTTCCGATGATCTCGATCGCGACAACGGACTCGAGAACTCGATTTGCCGCGTTTCGCACGGCGTTGGCCATTGCCCGCTGATATTGGAGATCTTGCGAGTCGACGTCCTGAGCGCCGGAGCGTAATGCCGGCCATGCCAACGCAATCACCGCAACGAGTCCCACGAGCAAACCTGGTCGACTTTGATTTCGTATTCCAGTCACGGTCGAATCACCACCGGAAGGATTTGAGTCTCTCGCTGCACGGTCAATTCCACATCATCGCGCCGATCGATCGTGCGCAGCAACCTGCGAAGCGACCGCTGGTTCTCGACGCGTTTGCCATCGACCAGCAGGACCAGGTCATCGGGACGCAAATCGGCCCTTGCCGCAGGGCCACCCTCGACGACGTCATCGACGTAGGCGGGTGTTGAATCCAACACG
>JARFQX010001034.1 GCA_029287555.1 Rubripirellula sp.
ACGAGATACCAGTCATTGTCTCGTGGGCTCGGAGATGTGTATAAGAGACAGGCTCAAGACCTTCGTGAAGACTCGTGTAAATTCGTGGCTTGTCCTCTTCGCTCGTGTGCGGCGGTGCTCATCGGTTTGCCACGAAGCTCCACGAATGGCCACGAAGGAAATCATCAAGTGGATCAAATACCTTCGTGAAGATTCGTGTAAATTCGTGGCTTGTCCTCTTCGCTCGTGCGCGGCGGTGCTCATCGGTTTGCCACGAAGCTCCACGAATGGCCACGAAGGAAATCATCGAGTGGCTCAAGACCTTCGTGAAGATTCGTGGCTTCCCCTCATCGATCATTAATTCGTGGCTCGGCTGACCGAATTGATGTTAGCCGAAGATCGACAGTCGAATCGGTGTCGTTTCGCTCGCGTCGCCGTTGGCGTCTTGTTCAGCCCGATACTGTTCGACTGACCGGCTGAGTTCTTCCAAGTCCGAACGTTGTTGGTGAGCATTGGGGTAACGCTCGTTGGTGAACACCACGATTGTGTCGCGCGAGTCCGCCTCCGAAAGTGACCACTGCAGGGCCCGCCCACGATCGGCAACCAATCGAAAAGAGGCAACCTTCTGGACACCGTCGAGCACATGATGCGATGTCGATAGGAACTGCCGTTTGCGACCGACCGTGGACGTCACGATCGCCACATCCGCGGACCGTTCCATCGACGCACCAATCTCAGCGAGGTTCTCGGTGCCTGTTTGCTCGTCGATTGCCATCACGCACAACAGTCGTCCGCCCGACTTCATCGATCGATGGGTGCGCAGTGCCGTCCTCACTCGATCGGCCGAGCCGCCGGTCTCCAAAATGACGGTCGCGTGTCCGAACGATTCGAGTCGTTGACCTCGTCCGGGAATCGAACGCAATTGTCCAAGCTTCTCGGCAATCTCGCGAAGTGGTTGATCGAGTAGCAAGCCAACCAAGGTTGCAGCAGCATGATTGGCGGCCATCGCGGGACCACACAAAGGTGTTTCCATGGCAACCGTGGTGTCGTCGTTCGATACCAGCAACGTCGTCATGCCGCCCGACTGATCGATGATCTTGGCGGAGACGTCCGCCGCCTTGCGAATGCCATACGTGACCAGCTTTGAACCCGAGTCGCGAATCACACGCATCGATCGAGAGTCGTCGACCGGCGCGATCACGACGCCTTGTGGTGCCAATCGATCAAGGACGCATTGCAAACCCGACGGTCCAAAGTCGCCGGCGCAGCTTGATGATCCGGTGACGACAACGATGTCGAATTCGATCGCATCATAGTGACCGTGACGGGCTTTCTCTTCGGCGATCTCGATGATGCTCGCTTGGCACTGGCAATCCACCGCCTCTGCGAGCCAATCAATTAGCGCCGAGCCGCTCGGGAGCGATTGGGAAGGGGTTGACTGCACCACACCGTCGCTCGATCCGAGGTCGCTTTGGAAAGCGGTCCGAATCCCATTGGCTCGCAACAACGAAGCGATTAACAACGTGGTTGACGTTTTTCCTGCCGAGCCCACCACAGCGATATTGAGCAGGCTGCGATCGGGGCGGTTATGCTCGTTTACCTTGATGCGAGCCATCGCCAACTCGACGTCGCCGACGATGCATTGAGGCAGCGGGCAGGGAAGGACCTGCTCGGTCAAGATTCCCGCCGCTCCGCGAGCCATCGCATCAGCGACCAATCGGGATGGGCAATCCCGGCCGATTCGGTAAACGACAAGATCGCCCGGTTCGGCCTGGTCCGCGGAGGCGGCCACCGATCGAAAGTGAAGATCATCGGTGGTCAAGAAGCGACTGACCGGAAGCAGGTCGCGAAGTGATTGGGCGGCACTCTGAACCCTGCCACCCGGATCGACCCCGTCACCCGGATTGACCCCGCCACCCGAATGATCCTGACCGCTCGAATCCCGGGAATCGGATCCCGTTGCGGATGGATGATTCGCGTGAACTCCGGTCGCGTGAACCCCGGACGCGTTACCCGCTCCGGCAATACCCGTATCAATCGGATCCGTCCCATGACGCATGATGGCCTCCATGCACATCGCTTAAGGGAAAAGTTTCACGGCAGTTCCACCGCCGCCTCTGGAAGCACTCATTGCCTCCATCGACCTCCGATTGTTTCCATCGCGGGAAATCGGTCAATAGGAAAACCGGGAATCAACGGCCAAGTCCGCGTTTGTTCCCTCACTGGCTGGCTCGGCTTCGACTCAAACGCGAAACTGGACACTTCGACGCAAACAACCGATGCTGCCGAAAAGAGGCTGGCGACCGGCGATCTCGTTGCATCGGCAAACGCTTCACTAATACGGGATCTTCGCGTCTCGGAGCATGATTTGAAGATCTTCCCAGGCTGCCTTCTTTGCCGCCGGGTTGCGCAACAGGTAGGCCGGATGATAGGTCACCAGGACTTTGCTTTCAAAGTATCGATGGAGTTTTCCCCGCAGGCGACCCACCGAGAGTTTGCTCTTGAGTAGTTCCTGGGCACTGACCGCGCCAAGGCAGACGATGTATTCCGGTCGCAAGATCGATAGTTGTTGCTGGTAGTACTCGCGGCAATTCTCGAGTTCGGCTGGTTCCGGATTGCGGTTTCCCGGCGGTCGGCACTTCACGGTGTTGAGGATGTAGACGTCACGACGCTGGAACTTGCAAGCTTCGATCATCTTGGTCAGCAATTGGCCAGCCCGTCCGACGAAGGGACGACCGCTGCGATCCTCGTCGGCGCCGGGACCCTCGCCAAAGAAGGCGACTCGGGACGTCACGCTGCCCTCCCCGAATACCGTCTGTTTTCGACAGCTTGCCAGCACTTCGCAGCGCCGGCATACCGATACCGATTGTTCGAGCTGACGCAATTGCCGCTCACGCTCGGAATCGGAAAGCGACTCGCCCGAGTAAGGTCCTTCGAACGAGCCAAAGGTTTCCACGGGCGCGAGTCGCCGAGGCGGTTCGGGCTCGGATGGGGGTGGTATGGGGCTGCTCTGGGCGACCGGTTCGGCGGGGACCTTCGCTTCGCTCGGCGTCTCGATTTCGTTTGACGCCTCGACTGTCGGCAAGGACGACATTCGTCGAATGAGCATCTCCACGTGATCGGCGCGCGGTTTGGGAAGCCACTGCACCCCGCTTCGCTCGAGATGCACCGCCAGTGCCGCGGCTTGAGATGCGATGGCAGCACCGTCGATCGAATTGTCGCGAAG
>JARFQX010000150.1 GCA_029287555.1 Rubripirellula sp.
TCCTCGTCCAGAGGACGGTTTTCGCCCGGATCATTCTTAATGTCGTAAAGGTGCCATTTGCCGTCGCCATACATGCCAGTGCGGACTCGGAGAGCCTTATAGTCGCCAGCGATGACGTAACTGTTTCCAAATAGCTCGAACGCGACCCATTGTTCATCGGTCCGTGGTCGTTCGGTCTCACCTTCAAGGAAGCCCTTCATCGACACGCCAGAGGGCGGCGTAATCTTCCTGCCCTTGTATTCACGCTGCGGATGTTCGACGCCTGCGTAATCGAGAATCGTCAGCGGTACGTCTTTCACGCTGGCAAACTCTCGGGTCATCTCTCCGGCTCGCGCCGAGGAGGCAGTTTTGGGCGGAACCACCAGCATGGGAACACGAATACCGCCCTCGCCGATGAACCACTTCCACCATTGCAGTCCTCCGGTCGAAGCGTCGGCCCAGTCAGTGCCGATGAACGAAAATGCGTCTCCGCGGCCGATGTGATCGAAGTCCTGGCTAAAATTACTTCTGATCCAGTTGGTCGACATGGGATTGCTCAACTCACCGCGCTCATCCAATCCCTCGGGACCATTGTCGGCTAGGTAGACAATCAACGTGTTGTCCAGCTGCTCGGTCTCGCGAAGATAATTCAGCACGAGTCCGATGTGGTAATCTTGGGACTCCATCATCGCGGAGTAAGTCGCCATGGATCGAGCCTGCCGACGTTGCTCCTCGTCAGAAAGACTTGACCAGGCACGCAGCAAGCGATTCTTGCTCCTCTCAGGGAAGACGGCATCCTGAGGAATGATGTCGAGGGCTTTTTGGGAATCGAATCTTGCGCGTTTGAGTCCCTCGAACCCCAGCTTGAGGTAGTGCTCGTAATATTTGTCGATCAAGAAGTCAGGCGCTTGAAGGGGAGCGTGTGCCGTGGTGTAAGCAACGTAGGCAAAGAACGGCGCCCCCGACTCCCTGCCCTCTTCGAGGTATTCCAGCATCTTCGAGGTGTAGAGGTCGTCAGAATAGATGCCCAGAGGACGATCGACTTCTTTGCCGTCTTCGTAAAACGGCTCCTGGGGAACCTTGCCGGCCTTGACCAGGGCGACCACCTCCGGATCGTGCATGTCGACGTGGAACACACCCTGGTTCCAGTGATTGGAACCGCCGGTGTAGATGGCGTAGCTGCGGTCGAATCCCCACTTGTGCGGCCCCTCACCGCCATGGTGCGTTCCGCCCAGATGCCACTTGCCGACCATGCTGGTCCGATAACCAGCGTCTTTGAGTAGCTCTGCAATGGTGGCGGTTGTAGGTGTCAGGTAGGACTCGTAGCCGGGCTTGCCTTTCGCAGGTGGATAGAGAGCGTAGTCGAAGGCGCCAAGTCCGACGTCGATCGGGTCGTTTCCGGTCAGCAGCATCGCTCGCGTTACAGAGCAAACCGGCGACGTATGGAAGCTTGAAAACATGACGCCTTGCTGGGCAAGACGATCCAGGTTCGGTGTCTTCGTCACGGAACCGCTAATGCCGAGATCACCGAATCCAATATCGTCACCCACAATCAGCAGGATGTTGGGGGGCTGGCCTGCGCTCTGGTCGTCGGCGCCTGCGACCGGCGAACGGATGATTCGCTCCGTTGCGGGGACGTCGTTCGTGCTAGCCGGCGGCATCTGGCCTACCGGACTTTCGGCAACCCCGTTTTTTGCAGGTTCGTTTCCTATCGATCCCTCTTGACCACAACCCAAGCTGAAAACCAGTGTTGCGGCATACAGGATGGACAGAAAACTGGACTTAGGAAATCTCATAGTTAACCCGTCTACTGAGAACAAGCCGAACCTCTCGTTGTAGAGGGCAACTCGGTGTTTTGCTATTGTGTAGGGGGGAATTATCCGCTTTTGGCCAAGCACTCGGCAGGAACACTTGATGGCTACGCCCAACGATCCAAGGAACTCAGTGGCAGTGGCACCATCAGCCCGCGCTATGTCGCGGCGTCTTAGTGACTTCTCGGAATTCTCGGAAGTCTTTGCCCAATGGAAGGGGCAGTTCTGTCAGATGTCGCGAGGGCAGTTCCGCGGATCCATTCACGTGGTTGCTGGGCAAAATGTGCGCGTGTTCGAGGCGGAAACGAATCAATCCATTCTCACTCGCGGAATGGACAGTGAGTTCGCAACGTTCATCCCGATCACTCCACGCAATGAGGCGACAATTTGGAGGGGACGAAAACTGTCGGACGGTCAGATGATCGTAAAACTGCCCGAGGCCGAGTATCACAATTTGACGGCTTGCAACACGGCGATACGGGCACTGCTCGTGCCCGTTCAACTGCTAGAAGACGCAACCCGTATTCTCACCAGAGGTAAGACGGACTTTCAATTTCCAACGTGGGACGCGCCACAGGTACCAACAAAAGCAATGACCCGCCTTGAGCGTGGACTCGCTCAACTGATGGCTGTTGCGCTGCAAACTCCTGACGTGCTTGGAAGTATGGAGGGCCGCGCGTTTGAGATGGAATGTTTACGCGGAGTGATTGACGCGGTGGCATCATCCCGAGTGGCGGAAGACAGTTCTTCAGGCCGAATCAGTCGAGTCGAGTTAGTTAGGCAAGCGGTTGACTATATGCACGCACATCTCGAACAGCCATTAACAGCTTTCGACTTATGTTCGGCGCTTGACACGAGCGACCGCACGCTACGCCGCGCTTTCTGTGAGACGTACAATCTTGGACCGCTTGCCTATTTTAGGGTCATTCGTTTGCACGCTGTCAGGGCAGCACTTCAGGCCGCTCGGGGCAGTGACGACTCGGTTGCATGTATTGCTCGTCGATGGGGCTTTCATCGTCTCGGTTCCTTCGCAAACGAGTATCGTGTTCAGTTCGGCGAACTTCCATCTCATACACTCGGAGTGCGCGGGACCTCAAATTCACGGCCGAGCAAGGAAATGTTCATCGGCGGATAGGCGTCGCACATCTTGTTTCACCTCGCCCATTTCGCGACGCCCTCGCAGTCGACCAGTCCGAGAACTGCTCGGAATTCTGCATTCGCTGAAGATCACCGCGGGCAGTTGGTAGACTCGTTGCCGACAAACAACGAAGCTTTGTGCGCCCCCAACGACAGTAGGCCGTATTACCGAGGTTATTTCGACCGATGCGACTTGGGACGTTCTCTTCGTGCAGTCGGATGCATCGGCCGCTGCCGTTCAGCGTTCTGGCTAAGGCGCAGCGGTCTCTTTCGTCGAGAGACACCTCCGTACTGAGCCGTGAGTCCTTCCAGCGGGCGGGTGGTCCAACTTCGGCGCGCAGTGAAAATGCGAAAGTGCGGTCGGTCGGTGTCACCTCTGCGCGAAAGGCTTGGTGTGACGGTCGAGTACCTCCGGCCCGCACTAACGAGCCGTATGTAGCGGAATGGCAACTGAGGTCGCGCGTGGCG
>JARFQX010000165.1 GCA_029287555.1 Rubripirellula sp.
CCCCCCCCCCCCCCCCCCCCCCCCCCCCCCCCCCCCCCCCCCCCCCCCCCCCCCCCCCCCCCCCCCCCCCGCGACTCGATTCGTCGGCAGCGTCAGATGTGTATAAGAGACAGATCGCATTCGTGACGGCCTCGTCCAGCCATCGAGTTCCGATTCAGTCAATCATGCCCGGGTCGTGATCATTGGTGCGGGCGTCGCGGGTTTGAGTGCGGCGTGGCGTCTCGAGCGAGCCGGTTTTCGCGACTACGTGTTGCTCGAGATGGAGACGCTTGCGGGAGGCACCTCGCGGAGCGGTCAGCGAGGCGAGTTCAACTATCCCTGGGGGGCACACTACGTTCCGGTGCCGATGCGCCACAACGCTCCGCTGATTCAACTGCTCAGCGAAATCGGTTTGGTCGAAGGCATCTCCGATGAAGGTGAGCCAATCATTGCCGAGCAGTTTCTCTGTCGCGATCCTTCCGAGCGGCTGTTTTATGATGGCCGCTGGCTAGAGGGGATGTACCCTTTCGAAGGAGCTTCGCAGGAGGAACGACGTCAACTTGCCGAGTTTCGCGACGAAATCGACCGTTGGGTCGCGGCCCGAGACCATCGGGGCCGCCGTATGTTTGCCGTCCCCATGGCGGTCGGTTCGGATGATTCGGTCGTTCGGCAACTCGATCGCCTCTCGATGTCACAATGGATGGACGAGCACGGATGGGACTCGCCAAGACTGAGATGGGCGGTGGATTATGGATGCCGCGACGACTACGGATTGTCGATCGAGCGGGTTAGCGCTTGGGCCGGCCTGTTCTACTTCGCTTCCCGCGTTTCGAAACCAGGCCAAGAGTCACAAAGCGTGATGACCTGGCCGGAAGGAAACGGCCGTGTCGTCGAACACTTTGTCAACGCGGTAGGTGACCACCTTCGCTGCGGGGTGGCGGTCGCCGAGGTCCGCCCGGGATCATCCGGCGACGGTTCCTTCGACGGACCGATCCGCGTCACAGGGGTTGAAATGGGATCGTTCGAGCCCATCGGGTGGAACGCCGACGAAGTCATCTTTGCCGCGCCTCAATTCTTGGCTCGGCACCTTATCCGCAATAGCGATCGCGAGTTGGTGCGCGATGGTAAAGAATTCCAATACGGATCCTGGCTCGTTGCCAACGTGCACCTGAGGGATCGGCCCGCGACACGCGGCTTCCCCATGTGTTGGGACAATGTGATCCACGATTCACGATCGCTTGGCTACGTCACCGCGACGCACCAGATGGGGATCGATCACGGCCCCACGGTGCTGACCTGGTACCATCCGTTCGCCGACGTCGACGCGAGCGAGACGCGCCGGTCGATGCTGCGTTTGGAGTGGTCCGACTGGGCCGAACTCGTGATGGGGGATCTCATCAAGGCACATCCAGATCTACCGTCCCTGGTCACGCGATTGGACGTGATGCTGTGGGGGCACGCGATGGTCAGTCCGCGCGTGGGCTTCGTTTGGAGTCCGGCCAGGATCAACGCTTCGAAGCCGCTTGGGTCGATTCACTTTGCGGGGACCGACTTGAGCGGGATTGCTTTGTTCGAAGAGGCGTTCTATCACGGTATCCGTGCGGCGGAGGAGGTTCTCTCGCGAATCGGTTACGATCATCAACCGATGCTTCCCCTCCGAGCCGATTCGACAAGTTGAGTCAAGCATTGCCGTGTCTTCCGCCGCGATTTCCAAGACGCAAGCCCCCATCCCTTGGCTCTTCTCGCCAACGGTTGACCTGCTGACGTTTCTCGGGAGCGCCTTGTTGGCGTTGGGCCTGCTGGCCATTGGGGCTCCTCTGGGTCTACTCGAGGCGGATGCTCCCGAGTGGACGTGGGTTGTCGCCGTTTTGCTGATCGATGTTGCCCATGTGTATGCCACCGGCTTTCGCGTGTACTTTGATCCCGTTGAGCTACGAAAACGACCATGGCTGTATGGTTTGACGCCGCTCCTCGCCTTGGCAATCGGCGCAGCGATTTACAGCGAGAGCTCGATCTGGTTTTGGCGTTTGCTCGCCTATTTAGCCGTCTTTCATTTTGTGCGGCAGCAATACGGCTGGGTCGCCCTCTATCGTTCACGCGGTAAGGAACAGGGGCGACTGGGGAAAGGGATCGACACGCTGGCAATCTACATGGCGACGATCTATCCACTGGTTTATTGGCACGCTCACCTGCCGAGGAACTTCTGGTGGTTTTTGCAGGGGGACTTTGCGCGAATTCCGGAAACCGCCGCATCCGCGCTGGCACCGATCTACTGGTCGTCGCTGCTCGCCTACGCGGTTCGCTCGGTCTATCGCGGATGGGCACTGGGTCGATGGAATCCGGGGAAGGACATCGTGGTGGCGACGACCGCGATCTGCTGGCACGTCGGAATCATCACGTTCAATTCCGACTACGCGTTCACGGTCACCAACGTGATCATCCACGGCGTACCCTACATGGTCCTGGTCTATTGGTACGACTGTGTCATCGGTGAACCTTCTCGATCGGGCGCCGGACGGCCTGCCCCCGGGGCGCGGGGCGACAACGCGAGCGGATCGGGGGGATTCTCGACGGAGACTTGGCGAAGAGTCGTGATGTTTCTGGCGACGATCTGGTTGCTTGCCTATCTCGAGGAATTGCTCTGGGATTGGGGGGTGTGGCACGAGCGGGGCTGGCTCTTTGGTAGCTTCACCACCCTCGATTCGTCAGAGGCCGTGCTGGTCCCCCTGTTGGCGGTCCCGCAGATCACGCATTACATCCTGGACGGTTTTATTTGGAAGCGACGATCGGCACGGCGTCTCTTTTGATACGTGTGCCGCAGACCGGATGAGTCGGAATTGCATCATTCGGTTCTGGATCGCATACCAATGTTGCGTCGATGCAACACGGGTCGACCTGCCGAACACCGAAGCCCGAAATCTTGTTCGAATGTCTTCGGTTCAACTTGACTCCCCGCCGGAGTACCACAGGTTTCTTTTGGATGCGCCCAATGCACCCCGTACGGGATCGATCGGTCGACCATTTCAAGCTCACCATGGTGTGAGACTCTGAACGGTTTTCCGAAAAAGGCAAACCGATCGCGAGATCGGGACGCAAAGCCACGGGTCTCTCCGAGATCGCCGGGCTACCGAAGAAAAAGCGAAACGCTTGTAAGCGTCAGTGATACCAAGGCAAAATCCGCCACGGTTTGGCTGAGGAGAGTCTCATGCATCAATCAAAAATCCTGGTTGCCGATGATTGCCGCACCGTTCGTGCGGTGGTCTGCAAGACGCTGTCCGAGGCCGGTTACGACGTCACGCTCGCCTCGGACGGACAGGAAGCGGTTCAATTCGCCCGCCGCGATCGTCCCGATCTGGTCATCCTGGACCTCCAGATGCCCGTGGTGGACGGCTATACGGCCTGTGCCGAAATCCTGGCGTTGGAAGACCGCCCCCTGCCGATCATTCTTCTCACCAACGACACGGCCAATCATCTCGCTGCTCTCGGCTCGGAACTGGGTGCCTACCTTCACAAACCGGTCACCGAAACTCAACTGCTTTCGACGGTCGGGAACCTGCTAGGTGGGTCCGAATTAGAGGAGACCTGTACGGGGACAACGCAATGAAGATCAACGAGTCGCTTTATCGCTCGTTCGATCAAGAGGCGATCGAACAGGCACGCTACGGGGAGGCCGAACTTATTGCCAAGATGAAGTCGGAATTTGAGCACTTCATGGCTCAGACCCGCGAGCAATTGAAGCTGGTTGCCGAAGCCCTCGACGAACACGATCGCGTCGGTCCTCCCAGCCCAATCGAAGCATCTGATCGCGTCGAAGCCGAAGCGATCGACCGGACGGGCAACCACACGCCCGCGAATGACGAAGCGCAAATCGACGCGTCTGCGCCGCGTGTTCCGTCGCAATCCGAAATCGAAAACGACCTTGCCGTGACGCCGCCAACCGACTCCGAAACAGACGACTTCGATATATGGCCTGACAACGTATGGCAATCAAGCAACCCTTCCAATGGAAAGGAGTCGGCGTCGAAGGACGCGTCCTTTCCGGAAGCGCACATCGGGTCAATGGAAACAGATTGGAACGGAATCGCGCAGCGACATCAAGATTGCGAAGTTCCCGAGTCTCCTCAGTCGAGCGGCGATTGGGAAACGGATCCGTTTGAACGACTCGACGCGATTAAGGCCCGACTTGCAAGGCAAATTAAGAAGTCTTAGCCGCATTGCCGGCTCTCTCGTTATCCATGCACGTATCCGTAAGCCCATGAACGCCATCGACCATTTGAATCAATCTTCCACTGCGATGCTGAGTGATGTCTCGGCATCCGACAAGCACTGCGTGTTTCGCAGTGGAACCAGCTGGTATTCGGTGCCCGCGGTCGCCGTTCGCGAGATTACGATTGCACCGCAATTGGTTTCGGTGCCCCAAAGCCACGCGTCCCTGGCCGGCTTGTGTCACTTGCGCAGCGAATTCATTCCCGTGATTTCGCTTAGCAGCATCTTGGAAGTCGACGACCAGGCGATCGACCAGCCAAACAACAAACTCATGGTGCTTAACGGAACAAGCGTGTGGGCATTGTTGATTGCCGAGGCGGCTGCGTTGGAGTCACTCGAGACCATTCTCGCACCCGAGTCGAGGCTGGACGATTCGCATCAGAGCCCGGTGATGGGAACGGCCATGTTCAACGAACAAATCCTGCGGGTGCTGGACCCGAACCGACTATTCCGTCTGGCCCAGCAGACGCTCGAAACCTGCTGGCATCGTCCGCACGCATCCGCCTCTCGAAACCCGCATTAATTGGGGGAGACTACCTTGAAAATCCAAACCCTGTTCATGATGACTCACGGAGTGACGGCGATTGCAATCGCTACTCTGTTGGTGATTGCCTCGCAGTCTGGCACGGCGATGAACTATGCCGTGGCCGCCGTGCTTTCCCTGTTGGTCTTGGCCGCGGGTTGTTGGTTTACGACCAATCGAATCACAGCCGGCTTGGACGCACTTGAATCGGCCGTTGCCGATCATGAAGAGAGCGACCGACTGCGGACGGGCATCGAGGAAATAGATCAATCAACGCAAGCCATCGCCAAATGCGCCGCACGGTGGGAACGGATCGCGGCGGACACCCGGCGACAAACGCGCGATTTCCAGGGCATCATTCAACTGATCGCTCGTCGAAGTGCCAACGGCGATGTGAACAGTGCCCAAGTCCGCGAGGCCCTGGCCGCTCTCGGTGCTGTCATCCATGGGCACCTCGCCCAGATCGAAAAGGGCGCCTCGGAGATTGAGGGGTTCACACGTTCGATTACCGAAGGCGCCGACGCTCAGGGCAACGCCTTGATCAAGACGACTTCGTACGTCGAACAACTCTCCGGGACGATTGACTCCGTTTCCAGCAGCGCCAATTCAGCAGCGACTGCTGCCAAACGCACGTCCGAATCGGCATCCTCCGCTCTTTCGCTGGTTCGCGAATTGATTGCGGGCATGAATGACTTGCGCAGCGAATCCCAAAGTTGTGAGAACAAGCTCCGCGGTTTGTGCGACCCGGCCCAACAAATCGCTTCGATTGTTGGCACGGTCAGCGACATCGCCGCTCGCACGAACCTGCTCGCGTTGAACGCCTCGATCGAATCGATTCGTGCAGGCGAACACGGTCGGGGCTTCGCCATCGTCGCCGACGAGGTTCGCAAACTCGCCGAACAGGCTTCCGACGCGACGCGAGAAATTGCCAGCCTCATCGACGCGATGCAACTGGTCACACAGGAATCCATTCGTGGGATCTCTCGCGAGCGAGAACAAATCGAAAACGAGGTCGGGCGAGCCGCCGCCGCCGAAAATGCGTTGCAGCAGATCTGCGGCGCTTCGGAAAGCGACGCCAAGCACCTCCAGCGAATCATTGAGTCGTCGACCACCCAGTTGCAACTCGCTCAAGACGTTGTCTTGGCCGTCGAACAAATTTCCAGGATTGCCAAGTCCAATCGAGGTGGCGCTGAAAGCGTCTGCTGGACCATGAAGTCACTTTCCAAGGTGACACCTCAGTTCCAGCAAACCGTTGATTCCTTGCGTACATGTGCGGACTCTTTGCCCGCTGACGTGCCGAGTGAACCGGGCCGCATCGCTTCGCCGGCGCCGATCGACGCGCCAATGGCCAACACCGAACTCGTCGCCGTGGTTTAAGAGGTTTCGATATGGATTCCGAAATGTTGCCCAACGACCATCCAGAACCCTTCTCGATCGAATCGGCGCGCGAGTTCTTGCGGGAGATCTGCGAAGCGACTCGAGATGCCCAAGAACGAGATGTGTTCGAGTTTTGCTCGCTCGTCGACCAGGTCATCGATCTGCACGATGAATCGGACGATGAGCAACAGCTCGCTGGATTTATCCGCGACGGGATCGAAGAAATTCAACGACTCGTCAACGACGACCAGCCCAACTCCGAACGTCTCGAGTCACTTCGTGGCCAGGCGATCGATTGCTGGGGTGACTTCCTCTCATCGGCGGATGAAACATTGGACGACGTCGATCCTGGCGCGGACGCATGGGGGAGCAACGAAGACGACTTGGAAGCGTTCGATCTGGAGGACGACGAGGAACTCGTCGCGCCGAGTGCTGAAGAGATCAGTTCGCTTCTCGGCCAACTCGGATCGGTCCCCACCGCCGATGAAGCTACGGAGGAGCCAAAAGCGACGGATCCATCATCGGGATCCTCTTGTGATCCGTCGCAGCACGAAACGTCTCACGGGCAATCGTCGGGGCAGCACACTGGACCGGACCACCAGCTGCCCGACCAACGCGAACCGTCGTCGGCCGAGGCGACCACGCAGCCGACCTCCGGCGATCCGGGCACGACGGAAGCGACCGCGGCGATTGCTGGACTCGAGCCCGAGCTGCGCGAGGCGTTTCTCGATGACGCCTCGAGCTGCATCAGCTCGATGGAAGACTCGCTGCTGAAGCTGGAGAACGACCCCGGGGATGCCGACGCGTTGAACCAGATCTGCCGGGAGTTGCACACACTCAAGGGTGCCTCGGGAAGTGTTGGACTCGCGGATTTGGCCAGCCAAGTGCACGAGTTAGAAGACCGACTTCGCGACGATCATGCAGCCGGTCGAGCCCCCGAGATCGGTTCGTTGCTCAAGAGCGTCGATGCGATTCGCTCGCAGATCAGCAGCGGTCCGGCCTCAGGTTCCACCCAATCATCGAACGATTCCGTCGCGGCCGCGCTGCCCGAGGCTTCCGCGTTGGCCTCGCCCATGCCTTCGCTCGCCGATTTCAACGATGGTGCGAATGACGACGAGATGGTCCGCGTCAAGTCTTCGCAGCTTAACCGTTTGATGGACAT
The DNA here is from genome assembly GCA_029287555.1 of Rubripirellula sp. GTDB lineage: Bacteria > Planctomycetota > Planctomycetia > Pirellulales > Pirellulaceae > Rubripirellula. Next base: position 7,308 of record JARFQX010000165.1, read on the forward strand.
GCTGGCGGAACTGGTGATGCTCCGGAATCGACGCGAAACCGAATTGAGTGACCTGCAAGAGGTCTACCACGAGTTGATCGGCAGCGTTTCCAAAATGCGTCTGTTGAGCAACGAAGGAAGTGTCATCTCCGATGCCTGTACGTCGCTCCAACTTTCCGAAGTCGCAAACGACGTTTTGGAAGTTGCCCAGCACGTTCGCGACTGTGCACGTCCCGTCGCGGAAGGCAACACGGCGGTGTCACAATTCATTCGCCAATTCCGTCAGGAGCTTGTGGCGCTTCGTCGCACACCGGTCTCAGGTTTGTTCCGACGATTACAACGGGTCGTACGCGATGCCGCCAACTCCGAGGGGAAGGACGTTCGACTGCAGTTGATTGGGGAAGACGCTGGCATTGAGCGTTCGTTGCAACAGCGTTTGTATGAACCATTGCTCCACATCGTTCGCAATTCCGTCTCCCATGGAATCGAGCACCCGGAAGATCGAACCAAGAGCGGCAAGCCATCGAGCGGGACGATCACGATCGAGGCTAGAAGTGGCCCCGACTTGTTCGTCATTGAGATTCGCGACGACGGCAAGGGACTTGATTACGACGCGATCCGACGTCGCGCCGTGGAGTCAGGATTGTTAGCATCGGACGAGGTCGCCAGCCGTGAAGAGCTCTCTCAGTTGATTTTTCACCCCGGTTTCTCCACCCGCCAAACGGCCAATCAGGTCGCCGGACGTGGCGTTGGCATGGACGTGGTCGCGACGACGATTCAACGGATGCGAGGTTGGTTAGAGATCGACTCGATTCCGCACCAGGGAACCAGGATTCGACTCAGTTTTCCGCTTCCCTCGGTGATCCAACACGCGATGGTTTTTCGCTCGGCCGGTCAATTATTTGCGCTGCCGATGCAATCCGTCCGGAGCTTTGGTGAATCGGAACGTGCCGGGGTGTGCCTCTCATTTTCCGAGATACTTGGCTGCCCGCCCGCGGAAACGAGCCAGCACATCGTCTTGGCGTGTGAATCCCCATCTGCAACGGGTGACGACGAGACGTCAAGTGTGACGCTCGTCGTGGATGAAGTGATTGGACCGGAAGAGGTTGTGGTTCGGCCCTTGCCGACGCTGTTAAGGCAGCATCCGTTCTGCTCCGGAGCAACGCTCTCGGGAATGGGACGCACGGTACTGTTCCTCGATGCCCGACGTTTGGTCGAGACCCGTGTGCGTGACATGGAAGACGGAGGTGCAGCGGCTTCACAGAAGCTAGTTGCATCAAACGCCGCATCTCGCAAAACCGTGCATCGCTCGCGTGTGCTCGTCGTGGACGATTCGCTCAGTGCGCGGAAACGTGTCGTACGATCATTGCGTCGATATCCAGTCGACATCACGGAGGCCTGTGATGGAAAGCAGGCCCTCGAGATTCTCAAGAAACAACGATTCGATGTGATCTTCAGCGATATGGAGATGCCTCATGTCGACGGCATGGAATTGCTAACCGAAGTCAATTCGCCCGACCGCCAAAATCCTCCACCCGTTGTGATCATTAGCAGCCGCAACGAAGACCAATTCACCAGTCGGGCGAAGGAGCTCGGCGCCGTCAACTATCTATCCAAACCACTTGCGGACGAAGCGCTGGATCGTGCCATCTCGGGTATCCCCTCGCTAAGTCACTTGGAAACCGAATCCTCGATCCCCCTTCAAATGAGCGGAGTGACTCATGACCGATAAGACTGTACTTGTCATCGATGACAGCGCGACCATTCGCAAGTTAGTCGATACGCATTTGAGCCCGGTCGGCTACCGTGTGGCCCTGGCGCCAAATGCCGAGGAGGGATTGAAGCTTGCTACCGAAATTCGTCCCGACCTGATTCTGCTGGACCACCAACTTCCCGGCACGACTGGATATGAAGTTTGCTGCAAACTGATCGAGTCATCGGAACTGCAGCAGATTCCAGTTGTGGTCAGTTCCACGCTTCGCAAGAAGGCCTACGCGGAGTACATCGACCTGGACAACGTGGTGGACATGTTGCCCAAGCCGTACACCGAAGAGCTGCTCCGCCACACAGTTGCCAACGCCTTAGAAACGGCGGCCATGATCGTTTCGTCCCAATCCCAGGGCACGGCCGTCCCGGAGGTGATCCAACAACTGGATGAAGCCGCCTTGGCTGGCTCGTTTGTCTGCTTTGGGCTGCGGGAGTTGCTGGACTTTCTGAACAATGGTCGAAAGACCGGCGTGTTGGAAGTCGAAGCCGATCGCAGCCGCATCCGATTCCATCTCGACCGTGGTCGCATCCAGGGCGTCTACGCGACGGGAATTGATGGTAACGATGTCGATGAGATGGCTCGCTTCCTGCCCAAGTCGATCGCGAACCTGTCGCCCGTTTTGCGAATGACGATCGGCGGCCGAAGTTGCGCCGAGGTAGACGGATTCGTGCAGTTGCTCGACCAGAAGGTGCTCGACCCCAGACTGATGACCAAGCTGCTGCGTTTCCAAGCGGCGATGTTGGTCCATCACGCGTTCACGCGAAAGCTGGCCGCTTTTCACTTCCAGGCTGGTCACGCTTCCAACGCGCTTCACAGAAACCTGCCGCTCGATATCAGCCTGCTGGCGCTGCTCGTCGAGGGCGCGATCCATCGGGGCGATCAGGATGATGCCGCCGATGAAAGCCGCATCTACGTGCGGCGTGCGATCCGCGGGCAAAACCTGGATCGGGCCGGACTGAGTGCCAGGCACATGAAAGTCTTGAACGTCCTCTCCGATCCCAAGACCTCGGGTGAATTGGCCACGTCACTCGGCTGGAACCTGGACGAAGTCTGCCAAGTCCTGCAAGGTTTTGCCATGGCCGAACTCGTCGAAGAACGTCACCAAGCGGCCCCGGGACAATTCGTTGTCTTCGAGCCGGACGCGGGTGCCGCCCAGGCGCTGCGTTCTTCCCTGGAAGACTCCGATAACCGGTACGCCGGCAAGGTGGTTCGCGACAAACTCGCGCTGCAATTGCTGTTCAAACGCTCGGTCCCGCATACGCTCGTCTTCTCCGGGGATGACGACCACGTCTGTCAAATTGTTCGGCAGATGTTCGCGACGGACAACCCCGCCGCTGCCAACGTGCGACGCATCGTCGTGTGCGGCCCAATCGAACACGACTGGAACGACCGTGTTGGATTCGAGCCTCACGCACTGGTTCGCCGCCCCTGTACCGCCGCCGCCCTGTTCGAAGCCATGGATCGAGTCTTTGAACAACATCCCTTCGAGAACAACGTGGAACGGATCAGCGCCGACGAATCACCTGAATCGGAACACCAGCATCCGCTGCTTCCGATGGATCACAACGCGATCGAAACCAGCACGGCAGGAGTCGAATCATGATCACCCATCAACCGCCGTCCCAGACGCTCGTGCTCGTCGCGAACAACGATTTCGGGGCTTCCTATCGGTACGAACTGAGAAATGACCAAGGCGTGTTCGTGGGCAGGTCGTCCAACTGTGGCCTGCAGTTGCACGACAGCAAGATCGCCGACATCCACTGCCGCATCGAAATGGTCAACGGCAAACTTCGCATCCAGAATTGGATGTCGGCCGAAGGTACGTTTGTCAACGGCACCGAGATCTCAAGCGAAC
>JARFQX010000177.1 GCA_029287555.1 Rubripirellula sp.
CACCCCCGAGATCAACACTACGGCGAAGTCGTCGGCAGCGTCAGATGTGTATAAGAGACAGGTTTTGAAGTTGCGCTTTTCAAGAGCCCGGGGGCGGCATTACCTGTATCGCCCTCCGGGCTGAAATAGCGCAACTTCAAAACTGACGCGTCGGGTTACGAAAGGAGCCGGATGACCGGACGGGACAAGAGGACCAATGCCTCTTCGTGTCGTTTACAACTTTCGGGCCCAAACCTGGGCCTGCTCTGCACTTCGTGTATGCTGCTGCAAGCGATCGTTGTGGTCAGTCAAGTTAATCCAAACCGAGGGTATTGCGGATGAAATCGCAAAGTCTCGCCATTTCGGCTTACCTGCTAATTGGTTTACCGATGTCGTTGTGCTCGCGCGATGGCGTTTCGGCCGAGAAGGAGTTTGATCTGGTCATCGCCGGTGGACGCGTGGTTGATGGCAGTGGCGCGCCCTGGTACGCCGCCGATGTCGCCATCGACGACGGCAAGATTGTGCGGATCGGCAGGATTGCGGCTGATGATGCCGACGAGGTCATTGATGCCCGCGGAATGATTGTGGCACCGGGCTTCATCGACATGATGGGGCAAACTGCTTCGCCGATGCTCGATGATCCTCAGACGGCGATCAACTTGCTGACCCAAGGAATCACAACGATTAACGCGGGCGAAGGTGGTTCTGCGGCACCGCTCTCCGAGGAGGAGGGGAACCGACTAGGCTACACGACCATGTCGGAGTACTTCACCTTGGTCGAGTCAAAAGGGTTACCCGTGAACCTGGTTCAAACGGTCGGCCATACCCAGGTACGGCGGATCGTCTTGGGGGATGCCGACCGACGGCCGAGTGACGAAGAACTCAAGCAGATGCAGGAACTCGTTCGCGAGGCGATGGAAGCCGGTGCGATCGGTGTCTCCACGGCGCTAATCTATCCGCCGGCGATTTACGCCCAGACCCGAGAGATCGCTGCCCTGGCATCGGTCGCCGGCCAGTATGGCGGGCGATACTTCACGCACATGCGAAACGAGGGCGATCAGTTGCTCGAAGCCATCGACGAGGCGATTGAAATCGGAAGTCAAGGCAACACGCCCGTTCACATCTTCCACCTGAAAGCGGCAGGACAACAAAACTGGGGCAAGATGTCGATGGTGATCGCCAGGATCCAGGCCGCACGAGCTGACGGACAACAGGTCACCGCGGACATCTATCCGTACGTCAACAACGGTCTCGGGATCGCCGCGTTGATTCACCCGCGTCACTTTGCCGAAGGCCGAGCTCGGCTGATCGCAAAACTGGACGATGAAGACTTAAGAGCGGAGATCCGTGGGGAGATGGAATCGACCGAGGGCTGGGAGAACTGGTTCCGTCATGCCGGTAAGGATTGGAATCGCATCGTCATCGGTCGCAGCAACCATCCGCGTTACAAAGCCCATGACGGGCAATCGGTGGCCGCGATCGCCGACGCTTGCGGCGAAGATCCTTGGGAGACGTTTTTTCAACTGGTTCAAAGGGACGCGTTTGCCCTTCCAAGAACGATGACCGAGGCCAACAAGATTCTGGCGATGCAGCAGCCTTTCGTATCGTTTTGCACTGACGTCGGTCCGGCCGGTGGGAGCCGTTCGACATCGCATCCGCGCGCCTTCGGATCCTTTCCGAGACTCTTGTCGCGGTACGTTCGAGATCTCGGTGCAATCTCTTTAGAGCGAGCCGTGTCGCAAGCCGCCGCAGCCGCCGCCAATAATGTGATGGCATACGACCGTGGACGTATCGCGGTTGGCATGGCTGCCGATGTAATTGTCTTTAACTTTGAGAACGTCGTCGATCACGCCGATTTTCGAAACCCGCGAGCTGTCTCCGAAGGTATCAAGCATGTCATCGTCGGCGGCGTCGTGGTGCTCGAGGACACGCAGTACACCGGTGCCAGGCCGGGCCGCGTCCTGCGTGGCCCCGGGTATCAAAAGGTCATAGCTGCCTACAACGTCAGCGATGGTGAGACGAACGAACGATTCGCCAACTACGATCAATCCATACGCGACTTCATGAAACGTCACGCGGTACCAGGCGTCTCGATTGCCGTAACTGATCGAGGCCGAACCGTGTTCTCCAAGGGCTACGGCTACGCAGACGTCGCATCCCGCCAAAGAGTTCAACCCGATTCCCTGTTTCGAATCGCCAGCATTTCCAAGCCAATCACGGCCGTGGCGATTCTGCAGCTGATCGAGCAGGAGAAGCTCGACCTGAATGACAAGGTGTTGGGCATCCTCGATCTTGAGGCCGAGATCGAGCAACTGGACACATTCGACCAGCGCCTTCGCGAAATCACCATCCGTCACCTCTTGGAACATCGTGGTGGTTGGGATCGGGATCAGTCCTTTGACGCGATGTTCCAGTCGGTTCGTTTTGCCAAGACGATGGGCGAAGAACCGCCGGCCGATGCCTCCACGGTGATTCGTGCGATGCTTTCACAGCCACTTGATTTTGATCCCGGCGAGCGGTACGCCTACTCCAACTTCGGATACTGTCTGCTCGGACGCGTCATTGAACGGTTGACCGACCAGACCTACGAGGACTACGTGAGAGAGCATGTTCTTGCGCCCGTTGGTATCGGATCGATGAAGGTTGGGTCAACGCATCTTGAATCGCGCAATGAGCACGAGGTTCGTTACTATCACCCGGACACCGGAGAATCGGTCTTTGCTGAGAACCTGGGCGAGATGGTTCCCTCGCCGTACGGAGCGTGGAATCTCGAGGCAATGGATTCGCACGGCGGCTGGATTGCATCGGCGGTCGACCTTGCCAAGTTTGCCTCCGCATTTGATGATCCCGACAATTGTCCGATTCTCAGTCGCGAGAGCATCGAGTTGATGTATCGCCGTCCTCCGGGCGAAGCGGGGCACGAAGAGAACGGAGACGAGAAGCCCGTCTTCTATTCCCTCGGATGGCGCAACCGCGTGGTGGGTCCGGGCAAGGTAAACCACTGGCATACCGGGTCGCTGCCGGGGACGGCCACCATTCTGATACGACGCCACGACGGGAAGAACTTCGTTGCCCTGCTCAACACGAGGGTCAGTCCGACGTCCAATCATCTCGGTCGTGAGATTGACCGACTTCTGCATGAGATGGCCGACGAAGTCAGCGATTGGCGGGCGGCGGGCAGCGATCAACTCGAGGCAGTGACCTCGGCGGCGGCATCCGATTGACCGGACTGGCCAACGCCACCTGAACACACCAAGTACCGGGGACAAGCGAGTACGGGACAGCAAGTACGGGACACGGCACTAACAAGGTCCGGCTTTGACAATGCTCGGCACTGCCAATGTCAGCCTGGGGACAGGCGTGACCTAGGGTTGAACTCCTCACGCAAGCAGATCCTTGACCAGGCTGCCGTGGATGTCAGTCAGGCGGTAGTGTCTGCCCTGGAACTTGAAGGTGAGTCGCTCGTGATCGACCCCGAGTTGGTGCAGCAGCGTGGCGTGCAAATCGTGCACGCTGACCGGGTTCTCGACGATGTTGTAGCCGTAGTCGTCGGTCATGCCGTAAGACAACCCCGGTTGAAATCCTCCGCCGGCGACCCACATCGTGAAGCAGCGCGGATGGTGATCGCGTCCGTAGTTCTTGGCGGTCAAATCGCCCTGGCAATAAACCGTCCGTCCAAACTCTCCGCCCCAAACGACCAAGGTTTCATCGAGCAATCCACGTTGCTTCAGGTCAGAGATCAGCGCAGCGGTTGCTTGATCGGTAT
>JARFQX010000193.1 GCA_029287555.1 Rubripirellula sp.
GAGTAAAACGCTGGCTACAAAAAAGCGGGTGCCCCAGCGACGAAGAATGGACGGCCGCACCGTCGAAGCGCGTCGAGCTGCAATCGGTGGGCAGAGTAACCGGCGGTGAGAACCCATCAGAGAGATCACGAGAAACGCATCTCCTCCACGGAGCAACGGGGGAAGGCGAAGGCAGGGCGGGACGCAAAACCCGGCCAACCGAGGCCGCATTTCACTCTAATTCGGAAGGAAAGGCCCTGAGGGAGAATCGCGAACTATCAGGCCTCTCTTCGATTTTACCCCAAACTGTGCGAAAGCGAAACGCAAAGCCGAGCCTTCGGCCGCATCCTCGCGGAGAGTCCCGAGGCTTGAGGGCTTGTTGATTTAATCGAAACCTGACGCGTCAGCGAGGAACGAACCGCCGCGAATCGCCCGTAGGGACTTCCTCGCTGACCGGTTTGTTGACTTAAGTGAGCCGCGACGCGTGAGCGGCTTGTTGATCTAATCGAAACCCGACGCGTCAGCGAGGAACGTACCGCCGCGAATCGCCAGTAAGGGCTTCCTCGCTGACGCGTCGGGTTACGATCGGTATTAAATCGACAGGCCGGTGAGCGGCCGGGCAGCGCGCCTTGCCCGAGGCCTTACGGCCAACGGCTCACCATTAACCTGAAGATTTCGACTAAATCAACAAGCCGTGACGCGTCGGGTTACGAATGGTATACCGACAGGCCTTTGAGGCTAAAGATCCGACGCGCACTCCCCGAGAAAGAAACGCCCATCGCGATTTCGACTGACGGCTTGGAAGGACTGGGTAGTTGTGGCTTCAATCGAAATCTTCGCGTGACAATTGTGATATCCGACCGGGGCCGAAGCGTTGCAAGTTTCGCGCTACAGCACCGTGCGTGAATGTTGACACGCCGTGAGTCCTGAAGGAACTCGTAGGAGTGATCGGCGGCGATGTGCCCACGCTGCATGATCTCGATTCTCCGTACTACGTTGCGGAGCCGCCGGCCACGGGTGAGTAGTTTGCGGCCGAACTGTCTTTCTGCGGGGGCGAGCGAATTGCCGTCAAGGAGGCGCGGTATCCTCCTGCTGTTGCGTCGTTCGTCAAAGACTTCAATCAGAGCTTCCTGAAACGGCACTGCGGGAATGGGTCGGTTTCGTAATCACACCGTCTTCCATTTCGTAGATTGTGTCGAAGACGTCGAGCGCTCGGTGATCGTGCGTAACGACAATCACAGCGGCTCCCTGTTCGCGGGCGACTTTGGCAAACAACTCCATGACCTGGCGTCCTCGGTGACCGTCCAACGCGGCCGTCGGTTCATCGGCCAGAATCACACTTGGGTGATTGGCCAGCGCCCGCGCGACAGCTACCCGTTGCTGCTGTCCACCAGACAGCATCGCTGGCAGGTTGCTGGCTCTGTCGGCAATTCCTAAGTAATCCATCAACTCCAGAGCCCGCTGTCTCGAAACGCGGGCTGCTTGGCCGTTGAGTTGCATGGCGACCTGCACGTTTTCAATCGCCGTTAAGAACGGGATCAAATTCGATTTTTGGAAGATAAAGCCGATATGGCGTCGCCGAAACGAACGAAGGTTCACCAACGCTGATTCACCGTCAAGCACCTTTTGTCCTCGAATGGAGATCGAGCCGCTGGTTGGCGGATTGATCAATCCGACGGCGGTTAAGAAAGTCGACTTACCCGAACCGCTTGGGCCAAGTAAAGCGACGACCTCCGCGGAGTGGATCGTCATCGAAACGTTTCGCATCGCCAGCACTTCCGTGTTGCCGCTTCCATAGCGTTTTGTCAGATCCATCGCTGAAATGGCGATCTCTCGGCCCTGCGACTCTGTCATGTCAGCGCCTCGTTGGGTGATACTTTCAAGGCCTTCCAAATCCCCAGAAAGCTTGATGCGATCGAGATTGCGATCACAACGATTCCCAGTTGAATGAGGTCGCCAGTGGCCAGAATCACGCGTCTCGGAAAGACTGGGAACACTTGATGTCCGGCGAGATAGGCGATGGCATACCCGACACAGCCCAAGATCAACGCTTGCTGCAAAATCATGCCGAGGATTACAGCGTTTGATGCTCCAATTAGTTTCAGTAAGGCGATCGAGTGGATTTTGTCGAGTGTCAGTGTGTACAGAATCAACGCCATGATGATCGCTGCGATAACGGTCAAGAGAACGCGAAAGAGCCCGATCTGACGTCGCGCCCTGTCAACGGTGCCCCGTAGTAAGAGTTCGCGTTGCCCCTCTTGAGTGAAAACGGAGACGTCACCCCATCCTGCGATGATGTCCTTGATGTCCGCGAGGCTCGATGCCGGCGACAGTTTGACCAAGACTGCGCTGATTTGCGGCCGGGCCACGGCGGGCAATTCCGCGGTCGGTTTCCAGACGTTTTCTAAAACATCGGGCTGTCGGACGGTTAATTCGAAAGACTCTCCGCGTGCTTCCCGAGCGGCACGCTCGAGCCGGATCGCTTCGCCCGGTGTGTCGAATTGGACGGCTTGCGCGTCGTCAATCGAAAAGGCGGCAATTCCATCACCACTGGCGCTGATCATGCTTTCTGTGATGCCGACGACGGTGTAAGAGTCTTTTCCCAACACGATCTGATCACCGAGTCTTAGCCCGAGCGACTGATCGGCAACCATTTCGTAGTGGCCCTGAGCGATTGGTCGGCCCGCGCTCAAAGGCAACCACTCGCCGCGGTCAATCGGCCAGTCCAGACCCAGGATCGCCATCCGCAAGGGCTGGCCATCACGTTCGCGCTGAATCGTGTGGTAAACGAATTCCCGAGAAGACTGCACGCCTGGAACGGCTGCGACGCGGTGAACCAAACTCGGCGGGACTCTTGAAAGCTCGGCAAACGGGCCACGCGTTTCCCGCTGGACGACCCAAAGATCGGCATCAACACGATCAACCAATAACGTGGCATCTTCGACAATGCCGCGATAAATCCCGCCCATCCCCATCACGATCATCAACAGCATGCCGATTCCGATGGCAGTCAAGGAGAATCGTCCCAGGTTGTGTTGAATATCCTTGAGCGCCAAATTCATCGTGGCGAGACCCCCTGGCCGTCGCGCAAGGTTGACCTGTTGTTGACTGGCTTGGCAACCAAGTCACCTGCTTTGACTCCGTCTAAAACTTGCACAAGACTGCGACCGCGAGTACCCAGCTTGAGCATCCGCCAGTTTGCGCGGCCATCGCGGATAACAAAGGCTCCCTCGTCGCCGTCATCTCCGCGAACCAAGAACTCTGGAGAAATGACGACCACGCTCTCCAGTTCAGCGATCTTGATAAACACCTCGGCCCGCTGACCAACAGCCCAGTTCTTGGGCATCTCCAAGACACGCACATCAACAATGAACTCGCGTGTTTCTCGATCCGCTTCGCGGCCTAGCCGAGACACGGTACCCGGAAAGACCCGTTGCGGCTGTGAGCGGAACACGACGTTGGCAGTTTGCCCCTCCGCAAGCTTGCCCATCTGGGTTTCGTCGACCCAGGCGCTGATCCAGAGTTCGTCCGTGGAGATCAGCGTGAGAATGGAACTTCCGGGCACGACGACATCTCCGAGTTCGCGATTTCGATCAACGACCAACCCATCGAAGGGAGCAGTGATCCGCGTGTCTTGCTGTCGGGCGCGATGGTATTCCAGATTCTTCTCAGCGGCGATCAATCCCTTTTGGCCTTCGTTGATACCGGCTTCGGATCGAGCGACGTCGGCCATGGCAACCCCCAAAGCCTCGGCAGCCTGATCGAGATCGCCCTCACTGGTCGCATCACGCTTGCGTAGTGAGTCGATGCGGTCGAAATTCTTTTGGGCCTGGGTCAGGATGACGTTCGCGCGAGCCTTGTCGGTCTTGAGTCTTTCAATGGCCGCTACAGCCGCCTCCACATTTGCCTCGGCAATCGCCACTTGTTGTCGCAACTCTTCGTCGTCCAGTTGCACCAACAACTGGCCGGCGACGACCGTGTCACCTTGGTCGACCAAGACACGTGCGATTCGTCCTGAGATTTTTGGGCTGATGGTGGCGGAAATGCGAGCTTCCAAGGTACCGGTCCCCATGACTTCTTGGGTGAGCTTGTCTTCGGAGATTACATGGGTCGCCACCGCGACGGGCGAGAATCGAAACCAATAGATCGCAGCCGCAACCAGTACCACAAAGAAGGCGAGTCTTGTCGCCGATTTCATTGGGAAGGTGATGCGTCTTGAATCTTCTGCCATCCTCTGCCTACCTCTGTGTTGCGTTTTCCGCAGTGCATTTCGTTCGTTACGGCAACCGGTAGTTGTCGGCCAGGCGAACAATCCGGGCAAGAGCGTCGAAAGTGACTGGGTCCCGTGAGAATCAATTGACCAGCGCTGTGGTGGCCACAAAGAGAGCGGAGGCAGTCGAAGAATTCTACGAAATATTGCCCAGGTCGAAGCCCCTCGCTCCCTAATACGAATCCCAGATGCGTCGCTTGCTGTCGTTGCCGTAGCTTGCGGGAATATTCCACTGGGGCCCCGACGCCATCACGTCGCGATGCATCGCGATGGCCTGGGCCTTGAGTCGATCGAACACTTCGGGATTCTCCCCCGCGACGTCCTTTCGCTGGGCCAAATCTCCCTCCAGATCAAAAAGCAAGAACTTCACCGGCCTGCTCGATCGAATCTTGGGCATGTCGTCGCGGACCAAACCGTGCGACTTCGGCCGATCCGCATCATTGGTATCGGCGATCAACGCCCAGCGGCCGTCGCGCACCGCCAGGGACGGGTTGAGCCGATAAAAGAACCAGTACAAC
>JARFQX010000244.1 GCA_029287555.1 Rubripirellula sp.
TTCGCCGAGACGCGTCCCGGGGTGCGGTGAAATATCTGCTGCGGAGCGATGTCGGTCACGACGGTGAGTAGTCGATGCGCCGCATCAGCTTGATCGCGGTCGTCGGTTCCAATCCAGCAAGTCGTCGTAGCGAACTCCGCGGCCGCCGAAGAGATCGAGCGCGCTGCCCACGGTGACATCCACTTTTCCACGGCTTGCGGTGCAGACTCGTTCCACGTCGTCGATTGTGGCCACGCCGCCCGCGTAAGTCATTGGGAGGCTTGCCGTTTTGCCCATCCGTTCGACCAAAGTCACGTCAATCCCTTGGCAAAGGCCCTCGACATCGGCCGCGTGAATCAGAAACTCGTCGGCGTAGCGGGCGAGCCGTTCTAGATTGTTCCGGTTAATCGCGATTTCTGTTAGCGTTTGCCAGCGATTCATGGCCACTCGCCAACCTGTCACCTTATTCGAAGTGACTCTGCGACAACTTAGATCGAGCACCACGTGTTCCTTCCCGACTCGCCGGACGAGTTGCTCGAGACGATCTTCGAGCAATCTTCCCTCGGCGTCGAAGAGCCACGACGTAACGATGACGTGGCTGGCCCCGGCCTCGATCCAGGCGACGGCGTTATCGGCGGTGATCCCGCCACCGACCTGCAAACCACCGGGATAGGCGGCGAGAGCCTCGCGGGCCGCCGCGTCGTTGCCGGGACCGAGTTTGATAACGTGTCCCCCGGTCAAACCATCTTCGCGATACTTGGATGCAAACCAGGCGGCCGATTTCGAGGCCACGAAGTTTTCTTCTGGGCCGGGCCCCGAATCGCGCAAGGTGCCGCCGACGATTTGCTTGACCTTCCCTTCATGAAGGTCGATACAAGGGCGGAACCTGGTCATTTCCTTCTTCCTTTGCGACTCCCCATCTCGCGCGCCTTTGCGTCAACTCTCCTTGATCTCTGCCGAAGGAAAAAGAACGCGCACAACCGTTCCGTACGGTATACCGGATTGATAAGCGCCTCGTCAGCCTGCCCCGGTTTGATTTGCCGAACAAGTAATCCGGGACGATGCGTAATCCGGACGGATTCGATCGCCCGTGCCCCAACTCGGGAAAGACTCAACGGACGGGCATTTGGTATAAATGGGATCGTGCTGGCCAAGATTCACAACGGCGTTGATCCTGTTTCGAGACCTCGCAGCGAGGCCCATCGAATTGCCCCGATGACCCGACAAGGTGAGATCAAGGCTGATAGCCCGGTTTTTTGAAGCTCAGGAAGACGACTCGCGTATGACGAAATCCCGCCCCCTTGACCCACGACTGACCTCGCTGCTCGGTTCGCTGCGCCAACGGATCCGCCGTTACGTGGTTTGGGATTCGCTGCTTGCCGTGGCGGCGGTCGTGTTGATCGCATTTTGGCTGGGCTTGGCACTCGATTACTTGCCGGTGAAGCTTGGCGGGACCGAGATGCCGCGACTGGCCCGCACGCTGTTGCTGATCGCGGTGGCAGGTGCGGTGCTTTTGATCCTGGGGCGAATGCTATTCGGTCGCCTCTCGCGGCCGCTGCCGGATGACAGTCTCGCCTTGTTGGTCGAACGCCAGCATCCGAGTCTGGGTGGCCGCCTGGTCACGGCGGTACAGCTCAGCGAAGCGGATCGCGACGGCGATTCACATTCACCAAGGTTGCTCGAGGAGGTCCACAAGCAGGCGGCCGAGGCGATTGACCAGGTCGATCCGAATCGGGTGTTCCGCAGTGAGCCGCTGGTCCGCAAAGCGATCGTCGCCGTGCCGTTGGCTCTTTGTGCATTGGGCTTTCTGATCCTCAGTCCGCAAGCCTTCGGTCGGGCCGCGTCGCGTTTAACCTTACTTTCCGACGAGCCTTGGCCTCGTCGGGCCCAATTGGAGATGGTGGGCGTGGAGCTGCCGGTGGTCGCGGCGTCGGACGAACAAACCGACGCACCGGAGTTGATCGAATTTGAAGATCGGCGGATCCGTCTTCCACAGGGCAGCAATGGCACGCTGCGCATCCGTGCCAAGGCGGACGGTGCGGAGCTTCCGGTTTTGTGCACCGTCTACTACCGAACCGAATCCGGCACGCGTGGCCAATCAAACATGCGACGAGTTGGACGCGTGATCGATGGTTACCAATCGTTCGTGCTCGATGGCCCACCACTGAGTGGACTAAGCGAGTCCTTTGAGTTGGACGTACGCGGGCTGGATGATCGACTTGACGATTACCGTGTCGAAGCGGTGCCGCCGCCCGCCTTGACGGAGATGACCGTGTCGGTGCGATATCCTGACTACTTGCGTAGCGAAGGCAGCAGTCAAGTCGATTGGAGCAGCAGCTATCAATCGGGATTACGATTGCGCGAGGGCAGTGATGTCACGTTGACTGCGAAGAGCAGCGTTCCGATGGGAGAATCGGATCGGCTGGTAAAGACCGACACGGGGCAGGTGGCCGAGGTCCCGCTTCGCTATTCGGATGACCGCACGTCGGTCTCCATGACGCTCGCAGATATTCGTTCGGCAACCACGATCAGCATCGTGCCGAGTGATGCCGACGGAATCTCGGCCCAAGCTCCTTATCGCTACTTCCTCGGGGTGGTACTGGACGAACCGCCGGACTTGGAGATGCGCTTGAAAGGGATCGGTACGGCTGTGACTCCGGTTGCCCGCATTCCGATCGAGGCGATAGCGACGGACGATTATGGAGTCAAAGATCTGGTCATGTCGGTCACCCCGGTGGGAGAAAACTCGGAAGTTGAGGGCGAGACCCAGTCGGCCAGCTTCACGCCGACGCTTTCCCGTGAAGGTCGTGCCGAGGCGGAGTTGGATCTTCGTGATCTGGTGGCCGATGGGCGTCTGCCCGTGATCGCCCCCGGAGACGCGATCAGTGTGCTGGGGGAAGCGAGTGATCGTTATGATCTTGGTCCGCCTCATCTGACTCGCAGTGAGGTCTACCGATTGCAGGTCGTTTCGCCCGAAGAGTTGTTAGCGTTGATGGAACGTCGCGAGTTGGCGCTTCGCTCGCGACTCGAGCAAACAATCGACGAAACAGGGAATTTGCGCGACGCCCTCGATCTGATCCGACGACGTGGCTTCGAGGCTACAGACTCGGGCGAAGGGGTCGACGAGGAGGAGTTGACTCGCGAATTGCAGGTTCGAAAACTGCGGATCCAGCAGAGCGGCTTGCAGGCGAGCAAGACGTCTCAGGAGCTTTCCGGGATTGCCGCCTCGCTCGACGACATTCTTCAAGAAATGATCAACAACCGGGTCGATTCCGTTGATCGCCAGCAGCGCATTGGCCGTGGTGTTCGCGATCCGCTGAAATCCATTGTGGACCAGCCCCTGCGTCGTCTGCAGGATCAAATCGCCGCGATGGAGCGAGCCGTTGACAAAGGAGAGATCGCCTCGGAGACCGCCGGCGAAGCGGTGGAAACGGCCGAAGAGGTGCTCCTGCAATTGACGGCTGTGCTGGAAAAAATGCTTGATCTGGAGAGCTACAACGAAATCCTTGACATGGTCCGAGAGTTGATCGACGACCAACAGCGATTGCTCGAAGAGACCAAGGAAGAACGCAAGAAACGCGTTCTTGATCTGTTCAATTGACGCCACGTTTCCGAGGACAGGTTGACCGCCTGGCATCACGTGATCCGACTTGAAAACCAACCGATGCGCCACAGCGCGAGACTGTGGTTGTTGACGCTCTGCCTGTTTGCCGTCAGCACTCCGTGGATCGATCGTGCCAGAGGGCAAAGCGATCTTGCGCTGAGTCAGCGTCAAGCCGCGGTCGCCCAACGCTACCAGAAGCTCGAGGAACTGCTGTTGCGGCTCGCCGATGTTGAGGCGAGTGAGAATCCCGATCGCGCCGCACTGCTGCGCCGCGCCGCGCGTCAATCTCGCGATCAGTTCGTGTTGGAAAAACTTCGCATTGCCTCCCAGTCCCTCGAGACCCAGGAGTTTCAAAAGGCAGTCGAGAATCAGGAAACGGCTGAAAAAGAACTCTCGGCAATCCTTCGGTTGCTGCTGAGCGAAGATCGATCGAAGCGGATCCGCGACGAAAAAGAACGCTATCGCAAATTGATCAAGGATCTCAAGCGAAACCTCAACAACCAACGAAGCACCCGGGCCCGAACCGAGAACGGTGCGGACTTGGACAAAGTGCAAGAGGAGCAGAAGTCGGTTACCGAGCGGAGCGAAGAGTTGAAGAAGGCCCTCTCGGGCGAAGACCCGTCCGATGCCGAGTCGGATTCGGACGAGGCCTCAGCGAGCTCAAGTGACCAAGAAACTAAGTCGGATCAGCAAGGCGATCAAGAGTCGGGCGATCAAGAGTCGGGTGATCAAGAGTCGGGCGATCAAGAGTCGGGCGATCAAGGGTCGGGCCAGAAGGAGCAGGCGTCCAAGGAGTCGGGGGCGAAGAACGAGAAAGAGTCGAAGCCCGGCCAAGAGCCAGCTGAGGACCAGCAGAGCAAGCCTTCGGAGAAAGGGGACAGTCAAGACGGTGAAGCTAGACCTTCGGAGAAGTCGCCGTCGGAGGCCCAAGAGTCTGCCGGCGAGCCCAGCCAATCCGAGCAGGATCAATCCCAACAGGGCCAGGCTCAAAAGAGCCAGCCGAGTCAGTCGCAACAAAGCCAATCTCAGCAGCCGCAGACACCGGAACAGGAGGTGGAGCAGCAGTTGCAGGAGGCGATCAAGCGGATGCAGGAGGCCGAGCGTGAGCTGGAACGGGCCCAGCGTGACGAAGCGACCGACCAA
>JARFQX010000405.1 GCA_029287555.1 Rubripirellula sp.
GGCCCAAACGGCTGCCTGGGTACGATCGCTCACGCCGATCTTTCGCAGGATATGCTGGACATGCTCTTTGACCGTCTCGTAGCTGATCCCCAGCATCTTTGCGATTTCCTTGTTGGTCAGTCCAAGCGCCATTTGACGAAGCACTTCACTCTCGCGCTGCGTCAACGGCACTTCGATATCCTGGCTCAGCCGTGGGGTCGCAAGGGCCCCGGTCACCCGACGAAGTTCTTCCCGCGTCCAAGCCGATTCACCGGCAACGGCCGTGTTGATCGCTTCGAGCAATCGCTCACGAGGAGCGGACTTCAGGACGTAGCCTGACGCTCCCAAGGCCACCGCCCGGGCAATGTAGGTCGGATTGTCGTAGGCCGAGAAAAGCACGATCGGAAGATCAGGATGATCGAGTTTCATGCGACCGAGGGCGTTGAGGCCATCGCCTCCTTCCATGCGAATGTCCATCAGGACAACGTCGGGTAACTCTCGGTCCACTGCTTCAATGGCTTCCGCAGCAGTGGACGCTTCGGAGACGATCTCGAAACCCGAACCTTCGAGCATCTTCCGAAGGCCCACGCGAATGATCTCGTGATCGTCGACAATTAATAGTTTTTTGTTCATCGAATCTCCAACTCGTATCGGGTAAAAAGGCTAGCAATCTCGATCACCAGCGGAACCGGACCACCATCCCCCGATTCCCTCGCACAACTTTTGAAGACTGGTCGCCAGCAAGTCGCGGAAGAAAGCCTTAGCTCCCTCCCAAGTAGGGATGCGTATAAACCACCCCAACTCCGCAGGGGTTTTTCCTCGATCTTGGCTGCAAGGCCGTCCTGACGCGCCTTCCCGAAGAGCAAGGTCGTCGAATTACCCGCTTCTTCTGGTAACGGGAAGTCGATCCCCCCTCCGGGTGCTTAAAATATAACTGACGACCAACCCCTCAGAGATTGCGTTCTCCCCAAAAGGCATACGGTCAACCACTAGTTGGATGGGTTCTAACGAAAAAACATGCAAGAAAGACGCATTTTCTTAAAACATCGATCTGCGAAATATTCTTTAAAAATTCTGAAACTTGGTGAGTACAGACCCTATCTAACGCAAATCCGACTGCTGTTTGGGCGAGAAACTCGCATTTGTGGGCCTCGACCAGCCTCAACGGCGTGCGATTGGCGCTAGGCGAAGGCTTCGGGAGGGCGGCGAGTTGATGCGAGAATTGCCGCCCCAAACCACGTGAAATGCAGACCCCGTAAGCAGGAATCTCAGACCCAGGTGGAAGCTCAGAAGGCCTGCCGGGACGCAGCCGCGCGCGGATCGACCATGTCCCCCGAGGGCGTGTCCCCTCGAGGGCGAGTGGTAGACCATTACGACTGGCTGCTAGCCATCCGCTTGGCTGCCACCAAGTCTCGGAATTGAAGCCGCAGGTTTTTCAGCCAGAAGATCAGGTAGACGTTGGCTACCAGCGAGATCAACAGTAGCCCGTTGAAGAGCGGCTGAGGTGCAACGACCTTGCGTGGTGTCACCGTAGCCGGCTCGGAATGGCTGCCGCGATCGGTGATCGCCTCCGATTCGCCCGGGCCGCCGATGGGCGGTGCGCCGATAGGTGGCGAGCCGATGGAACGACTTGACGTAGGCCGCACCGATGTGGCCGTCCCATGGCTGACCTGGCCACCGGTGGTCGCGTGGACCATGCCCGACGTGCCGGTAGAGGGAGCAGAAGGATACGTGCGTTGGATCGGCTGATTCCCAGCGCCGCTCGAGTACGACGGAGAGGTAGTGGCCCGATCGGCGCCACCACCCGTCCCGCCACTGTCAGCCTGCGATCCCGCATTGGATCCGAAGATCGAGAAGCGGGGATTCTGCGTATTTGGAAAGCCGTTCGGTTGGCCCGTCGTGGGGTTGGGTGTTGAGGGGGTCGCTGCAGGGAAGGATCCGTTGCCGAAGGTCGATCGGGGACTCGGAACGGTGGTCGAGGGTGAGAGTGATCCAGCACTCATGGCACGGCCCTGACGGTCAAGGATTTGCCCGTTGGTGTCGATTGACCACGCGCCAGCGGCGACCTGGACGTGTGTCAGCCTGGGATCGGGACCGCTTGCGCCCCGGTTCGAAAGGCTGGATGAGGCCGTCCCGTTGGCATACGTTCCGACTTGGCCGGAGGCGGTACCTGAGGCGGACGGTGGATTTCCGTAGCCCGTCGCGGTCGAACTGGGACTGGCACCGGCGGCATTGGAAGCTCCAAAGCGGAGACCACCGGGAAGCTTCCCATAGGTGTCAGTGGGAGCTAATCCGCTTCCCCCCGATGTAGCGTAACCGGTCGTACCGGGTTGATTTCGGAACGGGTTTTCGGCGGTGCTACCGGACGACGTCTGGCCGCCGGCAACCGAGGACGTGGTCGACGGCAGCGACGGAAAATCACGCCATGTATTGTCTCGAGGGTTGGTTGGCTCAGTCGATGGGCCGCCAGCGCGAGCCCGCGCGTAGTCGCCGTTGGGATCCGTTCCCGTGAATGGGGGCGGTGTTGCCGCCGGGGAACTTGATGGAGAACGCGTCGCCGGTGGGGGCACCCGAATCGTGCCGCCCGACGTGGCGGCGGCATTGGAGGTTGCCGAATTGGGTACCGACATCGCTGGTCCCAAAATTGAGCTTTGGCCGCTGGTCGTGGAGGGCGAGGCGGAGGGGATCTCCCGACCCGCCTGGTCGATCTGCGGCGAGCCGGTTTGCAGCGTTGGGGGAAGCCCTGGATAGCCATAACCGGTCGTTCCCGCGGGCGAATTGGCATCGGGCTTGAGAACCGATTGAGCGGCGGTCATGCCCAGGATCGGTTCAGCCAAACCCGACGTTCCCATCTCCGGAATCGGTAAGGGAGCCGCATCGCTCGCATCGGCGTAGGCCAGCGGGACGTTTCCACCCATGGAGACACTGCGATCGTCCATCGTTGGCGGAGTCTCTTTCGGAAGCGGTCCGGTACCGACGCGAATGATCACTCGGGAAACGCGACCTCGAACCTGCGGATCGATCACGCTGCTGATCTCACCGATCTCTTGCAGCCGCTCCAGTTGGTCCGGTGGAA
>JARFQX010000452.1 GCA_029287555.1 Rubripirellula sp.
GCCGTCATTCCGCGTCATCGATTCGCCCAATCCTCGCGAGTTGGAGCATCTCGGGGACACACGAATCAGGATTTGGACCCACATGAGATCGAGTCACCTGCAACAAGTCCTGTCTTGGCTGGGAGCGGTTGTGGCCACGGCGTTCGGCGGTTTGCTCAATGCGCAGAGTCCCGATTCGGTCGAATTTTTTGAGAATCGGATTCGTCCGGTGCTTGTCGAAAGGTGCTACGAGTGTCATTCCTCCGAAGCCGATGAGATTGGCGGCTCGCTGGTGCTCGATTCCCGTGATGGGATGATGAGCGGCGGGGATAGTGGGCCGGCGATTGATCCGGGGAATGTGGACGGCAGCATGCTGATTTCGGCGATTCGCTACGAGTCGTCGGAGATGCCTCCCGATGGCAAGTTGTCGGAAAAGGTAGTGCATGATTTTGAGCAATGGATTGCCGCCGGAGCCGTCGATCCTCGGCGCGGTAACGCGACGCCGCCGATGATCCGGGGGATCGATTTGGAGGCGGGTCGATCGTTCTGGGCTTTTCAACCACCCAGCTCATCCATTCTCGCAGCCCTGCCGGGTTTCGACAGAGATTCCAAATCCGATCGTAGCGGAGTCATTGATTCTTTTCTGGACCAGCGGCTTGCTGAAGCCCGGGTCGAACCGAATGGGCTGGCTCTTCCGTCGGTTCAGCTTCGCCGGCTCGCATTCGATCTAACTGGCTTGCCGCCAACGCCCGAGATGCAAGATCGTTGGCGATCCGATCCATCCCCGAGGAATTGGGGACGATTGGTCGATGAGTTGTTGGCATCACCGCAGTTCGGCGAGCATTGGGCCCGTCACTGGATGGATGTCGCCCGGTATGCGGACAGCAACGGCAGCGACTTCAATGCCACCTTTCATGAGGCGTGGCGTTATCGCGAATACTTGATTCGATCGTTTGCCGAAGATCGTCCCTTTGATCAGATGATTCGCCAGCAGATCGCTGGTGACCTGCTGCCTTTCGAGAGTGATCAGCAACGATACGACAACGTGGTAGCCACCACCTTCTTGATGCTTGGCACGAAGATGCTCAGCGAGCGCGACAAGGCGAAACTTACCCTGGATGTCGTCGACGAACAGATCGATACCGTTGGCCGCGCTTTCCTCGGGTTGACGCTCGGCTGTGCCCGTTGCCATGACCACAAGTTCGATCCGATTCCCACCGAGGACTACTACGCGTTGGCGGGGATTTTTAAGAGCACGGTTTCGCTGAAGGGTGAAAGTCAAAAGTATGTCAGCACGTGGAATCGAGTTCCGCTTCCAACCAGCGATGAGCATCGACAACAGTGGCAGGCCCACCAAAACGCCGTCAAGACACTGGAAGCCGAGATCAAGCAGGCCGAGAAGGCGTTGAAAGAAATCAAGCAAACGAATACCGACTCTCTCTCTGGCATCGTGGTGGATGACCAGCAGGCGGAGAAGCGTGGAAGCTGGAAATCGTCGGTCTACTTCAAACACTTCGTCGGCGAAGGTTACGTGCACGATGACAACAGCGGAAAGGGTGAGGCCTCGATTCGGTTTGCAACTCGGCTGCCAGCGAGCGGGCGGTACCAGGTTCGGATTTCACATTCGCCCGGCTCAACGCGAGCTTCGGCGGTACCCATCACGATCCGGACCGCAGCGGGTGATGTGATCGTCACGGCCGATCAACGGAAGGTCCAGGTTGCGCCGATGTGGACGTCGCTTGGCGTCTTTGAGTTTTCGGGGGACGGCGAAGTCGCGGTGACGATCTCCAATCAAGGAACGAGCGGCTACGTCATTGCGGACGCTGTCCAGTTCGTCCGGGAAGGCGAGTCGGTTCATGCGGGTGAATTGGAAAACGAGCAGGTCAAACAAGCCGAGGCCTCGCTGAATCAACTCAAGACTCGTTTGGCCGACTTAAAGAAGACGGCTCCCGAACCGCTTCCCGAAGCAATGGCGCCGACCGACCAGTCAACGGACAAGATTGCCGATAGCGCCGTCCATATTCGTGGTGAAGTCAAGAATTTGGGGCCCGTCGTGCCCCGCGGTTTTCTACAGGTTTGCAGCCCCGGGGATTCATCGATCCGTTCGCCGAAAGGTAGCGGCCGAATGGCCCTTGCCGATTGGTTGACTGATCCCGACAACCCATTGGTCGCTCGGGTTTTCGTCAATCGGGTGTGGATGCATTTGATGGGCGAGGGCTTGGTGCGAACCGTTGACAACTTTGGGATGCAGGGAGAGCGGCCGACCCACGGGGAACTGTTGGATCACTTGGCGGTTGGGTTCGTGCGAGGTGGTTGGCACCTCAAGCCGTTGGTCCGGAAGATCGTGATGACGCGGGCATACCGTCGATCCTCGTCGTTTGAGGCTGAGTCGTACGCCGGCGATCCCGAGAATCGCCTGCTTTGGCGGATGCACCGCAGACGTCTGCCGGCTGAATCAATTCGCGACGCCATGTTGTTCGCCAGCGGTCAACTCGATTCGCGGCGGCGCGTTGATCCGATGAAGGGACGCGGTGTGTTGGTTTCGAGCAACAACAGCGACAGCAACGCAAAGTTCGACGATGTCGCCCTGCCATGTCGCTCGATCTATTTGCCGCTCGTGCGAGGTTACCTGCCATCCCTGATGACATCGCTCGACATGGCGGATCCCGATTTGCTGGTGGGACGCCGGCCCACAACCAACGTGCCCTCTCAGGCGTTGGTCTTGATTAACAGCCCCGAGGTGAATGACTGGGCACGGCTGACGGCAGAGCGAGTCTTGCGT
>JARFQX010000511.1 GCA_029287555.1 Rubripirellula sp.
GTTAGCATCGGCGTCGTGCGGGCGGTTGCAAGCGAGAGTTTTCGAACACTTGTTTCACACGCCGTGGAGCTTGCTGATGACGCGAGAGAATCGCTTTCCGATCCGATTTGCATCGGCGCCTGCGAGTTGTCGGCCAGTGAATGAAGGTTCGGCTCGGATGCGGGGA
Organism: Rubripirellula sp.; assembly: GCA_029287555.1. GTDB lineage: Bacteria > Planctomycetota > Planctomycetia > Pirellulales > Pirellulaceae > Rubripirellula. The sequence goes on from JARFQX010000511.1 coordinate 167, forward strand.
ACGATGGCTCTGGCCGCGTGAAACTGGAAGAAGCAGTTTTTCTTGATTCGAGTCTGAATTCGCCTTGACCGCAAGAAAAGCTTGCCCCTATTCTCCGCCTCATGCTGATGACTTGGAAACAAGAGTTCAGCAGTTGGCATTCAAGAGCGACGCGTCCTGCATTTGCAATGAATTAACGATTGCTGCGGACAAAGTGTTCTGACTGGTAACATGGATGGAACCAGCAGACGCTCGAGTCAATTAAGAATGTTTTGTTCGGCGCGACGCGGCAAGGATGCCTGTGTTTTCGTCGGACTCCAATCCACCGGCTCCCGGAATGAAGCGCGTCGTCCTCCGCCCCCCTAGGACAACGTACTTTCCGGGAGCTTTTTTTATGCGCGGTGCGGGGTGCTCGCGGCCCGCGGAGTCGTCTTCCTTCGGCATTGCAAAAGGGCCGCATTCCCTACGTGGGTGCGGCCAGACGACGGCAGGGAAGGCCCCGCCGCGTCACGATCCTCGATCGTGCGCGGCGTTTGAATCGGATGCTTCTTGTTCCCCGGCGGCGACATCAGCTTCGGTGGGAGGATTCAATACGAAGCGATACCCCGCGTCACGGATTGTTAACAGATGGATCGGATTGGCGGTGTCTGGCTCGATGATCTTTCGGAGCCTGGCGATGAACTGGTCAACGGCACGGGTTTGCAGATTTCCCGAAAGGTCCCAGACTTCGCTCAGCAGCTCGTTGCGGCTGATCACTCGGCCCTGGTTCTCGACAAAGTACCGGAGTAAACGCAGTTCTTTGGAGGTCATCCGTACCGGTTTCCCACGAACCGTCACCTCGTGCGTTTCAAAATCGACGCTGATTCCGGCAAAGGTAATCCTCGGTACGCTCTGGCGAGTTCTCACAGGGCTCTCTGGACTGGGCGCGCGCCCGGTGGCTTGAAGCAAGTTCTTGACTCGGCTAAGCAACTCGTCCAAATCAAACGGTTTGCTCATGTATTGATTGGCGCCGACGTCGAAGCCACGCGTCCGGTCTTCAGCAAGGGTACGGGCCGAGAGCATCAAAATCGGGGTGGAGAGGCCCGCATCACGAATCGATTCGCAAACGGTGTAGCCGCTCATCCCGGGCAACATCAGGTCCAGGATGATCAAGTTGATCGACTCACCGGCGGAGGCTACCAGCCGCAAGGCAGCCGGCCCGTCCTCGACCAGCGTCACGCGGTAGTTCTCCGCTTCGAGGTTGTACTTGATCCCCACGCCGAGATGCTTTTCGTCTTCGACTACAAGGATGTGGGGACGTGAATGGGAAGAAGCGGGCATGGTGCGTTTTTGGGCTGAACCTCTCGAGACGAACGAATCTGGTTCAAGTGGTTGTGGGGGATGGTTGGGGATCACGGCGGGGGGCGACTTCGGCCGGTTCGGTGACCACACCGCCAAAGGTGACTTCAAAAATCGTTCCGCTGCCATCGGACCGATCATGGACACGGATCGAGCCACCAATCGATTTCACGACGTTCCGCACCAAGTAGAGGCCCAGTCCGGTTCCCGGCGTACTCCGCTCCAATTCATTTCCCAAGCGAATGAACCGGCCAAACACCTTGCGACGCTGGTTCGACGGGATCCCCGGTCCGTTGTCGACAATCTGAACCGTTACTTCGTCGTCGCCAACCTGCTTGGCGGTCACGTCGACCCGCGGAGGCGACCCGCCGTACTTGATCGCGTTGTCCAGTAGGTTTCGAAACAGAATCTCCAATTGAACCAATCTGCTCTGCACGACGATGGAAGGGCAGTCGATACGAACGGTTTCGACCGGCAATCGATAGCGGAGGCAGATCGCCGAGGCGCATTGGGTGATCAATTGATTCAATGGCACCGGTGACTCTTCGCGGGCCGGATCCAAGCCTCGATCGATCCGGGCGACGTCAAGAAGATGATTGATCAGCAAATCCAGTCGCTCCACGTCTTCGAGCATGAAGCGGTGAAAGTCCTGCTGCTGCTGCTCGTCGACGTTGCGGCGCGTCATCGTTTGCAGGTAGAGCTTGAGCGACGCGATCGGGCTCTTCAGTTCGTGGGTGACCGCATCGATGAAGTTGGACTGGCGACGGTTCAGGTTGAACGCCTTGACGGTGAGGGTCAGGTACGCGATCACACCCGCCAGCACGCCCGCGAGCAGCACGGCACCGGTGGCCAACATGACCCAAAAAACGGCGGCCGAGCCGCTGGAGCCGAGGTTTCCGGTCGCCCCCAAGACATTGCCAAAAATCCAAACGGCGGCCAAGATGACCACCAAGACGATCATGACGACGCCCAAGGCAATCGGCGCTTTTAGCGAGCGGCGTTCAAGCATCCTAGAGCATGTCCAGCTTTGTCGAGCGAAACGAAAAAAGCCGTTACCCCCAGCAATGGGTGGCACGGCGGGAATGGAATTTTACTACGGCTAGCCGAAATATGCAGTTCTGGGCGTGACGCCCCCTCCCCACTCCGCAATAATATCATTGAGGCGGTCAAATCGCCCTAAGGGGTGAATTACTGGAGTTTGCTTGGAGTTCGTTTGGA
>JARFQX010000529.1 GCA_029287555.1 Rubripirellula sp.
CGTTTCCTCGATGCCTACGACGCGATCATCATTGATGAAGCCCACGAGCGCTCGTTGAACATTGACTTTTTGCTTGGTTATCTCAAACAACTCCAGCAGAAACGACCTGACCTCAAGCTCATCGTGACTTCTGCCACGATCGACGCGGAGCGATTCGCCGAGCATTTTGGTAACGAGGCGAATCCCGTTCCCGTCGTCTCGGTCGAGGGTCGAGGCTATCCGGTTGAGATTCAATACCTGCCCTGGGATCAGGTTGGCGAAGAAGATGATCGGCGGTACGACCTGGCTCGACACGTGATTGCCGGCATCGAGTCGACCGCCCGCCATGGCGCGGGTGATGTCTTGGTCTTCCTGCCAACGGAGCGCGACATTCGCGAAGTGTCCCATCGTGTGGCCGGGCATTTCAAGCGCCTCGGATTCGCCCAGCGCGTCGACCTGCTTCCCTTGTACGCTCGACTCCCACAGGCACAGCAGGGGCGCATCTTCCAGCCCGAGGGAGACCGGCAACGCATCATCTTTGCCACCAACGTGGCGGAGAGCTCGCTGACCGTTCCCGGGATCCGCTACGTCATCGACTCCGGCACGGCGCGCATCAGCCGTTACAGTGCGCGGAGCAAGTTGCAGCGTTTGCCGATCGAACCGATCAGCCGCGCCAGCGCAGATCAACGGGCCGGTCGCTGCGGGCGGATTGGCCCTGGTCTCTGCGTCCGACTTTATTCACTTGACGACTACGAGTTTCGCGAATCTTACACGACACCGGAGATTCGTCGGACCAACCTCGCCTCGGTCGTCTTGCAGACCAAGACGCTGCGTCTTGGGGATCTGGCCGCCTTTCCTCTGCTCGATCCTCCCCGACCGGAAGCGATTCGCGATGGGGTTCGGACGTTAATCGAGATTGGCGCGTTGGATGAGAAACAACAGTTGACGCCGATCGGCCGTCAATTGGGTCGTCTGCCCGTCGATCCGCGGGTGGGACGTATCCTGCTCGCCGCCGACGAGAACGGCTGCCTGGCGGAGGTGCTGCCAATCGCGGCTGGGCTTGAAGTCCAAGATCCACGCGAGCGACCGCCCGAGAAGCGCGACGCGGCCGATCAGGCGCACGCGCCGCTGCTCGATGCTCAAAGCGACTTTCTTTCGTTGCTGAGACTCTGGCAACTCTATGAACAAGCACGTTCCCAGTACGGACGAAATCGGCTCGAGCGTTTTCTTCGAAAACAATTCCTATCTCCCAACCGCCTTCGCGAATGGGCGGACGTTTATCGACAGCTTCGAGAGATGATGACAATCGCTGCTGATGGCCGAGCCGGCAAGGGGCGGCACCGGCGCCTTGGCCCCATTCGGTATGAATCTGGCGAGTCGGAGATCGTCTCGGACGAACTGTATGAAAAGATTCATCGATCGTTGCTGACCGGACTTCTGTTCGGCGTCGCCGTCTTGGGCGAGAAGAACGAATACACCGGCGCGGGTGGCTTGAAGCTCTACCTGTGGCCAGGATCGGGCGTCTTTGCCACCAAACCAAAGTGGATCGTGGCCGCCGAACTTGTGGAAACCTCCAAGCGCTTCGCCCGCACGGTCGCCCGCGTCAGTCCACGATGGATTGAGGAAGCGGGCTCCCACTTGATCAAACGATCTCACGTCGATCCTCACTGGAGCCGCAAGGCGGGCAGCGCCTTGTGCTATGAGAACCAGACCCTGTTTGGCCTGCCGGTTGTTGTGAGACGCCGGGTGCCTCTGGCGCCGATCGATCCGGTGACGGCGCGTGATTTGCTAATCGACCATGGACTTGCCGAGCAACAACTTCGTACCGCGGCTCGATTCGTCCGTCACAACCACACCGTGATCGACGCGATCTCGCAGTTGGCCGCGCGAACTCGCCGCCGCGAGTTGGTGATCGATGATTATCTTGTTGCCCGCTTCTATCAGTCGAGGCTGCCGGCCGACATTTGTGACCGCGATCGGTTGGAGAAACTGGATCGCGATACCACGGCACCGGGTTGGGCGAGAAAGACTTGGGACGCCGGCGATGTCGCCCGATGGCTCGACGAGCCGCCCGCGATTGACGATCCGGTGAGTCTTTACCTGCGACCCGATGACCTGATCGATACCGCCCCGCATCTCTCCGCAGAGGCGTTTCCCGCTCAGTTGGCGGTTGGACAAACGCGACTGCCGCTTGAATACCATTTCGAGCCGGGATCGCAGCGCGATGGGATCCACGTCAAAGTGCATCCCGCAGCGCTCGGTCAACTCAGTGACGAGCGACTCGGTTGGCTGGTCCCGGGACTGTTGGTCCCAAAGTTGACCGCCATGATCAAATCTCTTCCAAAACGGATTCGTCGCAATCTCGTTCCCGCTGCGGAAGTCGCGTCTCGGATCGCGGACGAGCTCACACCCGTGTACGGAACGGTGCCCTTCATGAGCGCCGTTTGCCAGGCCATGTCTCGACACGCCGAAATGCCGGTTTCACCGAGTGACTTTCAACGGGACAAGATGGAGGACTATCTGCAGTTCCTCGTCACCGTGGTCGATGACAGCGGCAAGACCATCGACCAGGGGCGCAGTCTAGGACCCCTTCAAGATCGATTTCTTTCTACCGCCAAGGGGCCGACTTCCGAGTCGGTCTCTTCAGGCGAAAAGGCGGAGCCCTGGCAGCGAAAGAGGACCGTCACGTTTGACATTGGCGAGCTGCCCCGAGAAGTTGTGCGCCGCCGGGGAGGT
>JARFQX010000595.1 GCA_029287555.1 Rubripirellula sp.
ACGAAGAACTGCTCAACACGCTGTTGAGTTCGGACGTGAAGCACGCGGTCGTCGCGGCAAAAACGGTGAAGCATTTCTGGGAAAACGTCGACGTCAAAGGCGCGAGCGGTTTTGCGGCTCCCGCCGAGGTGGAGTTCGTCAATTTCAAGCCTCCCAAGCATCTCGCCCGTGCGGATCGAAAAGCGTACAAGCTTGGGGCCCAGGTTTACCAGCGTGAATCGCACTGTGCGACCTGCCACCTGACACACGGCAAAGGCAATGCCAATGTCTACCCGCCGCTCGTCGGCAGCCCCTGGGTCAATGGCAGCGAAGATCGCTTGATCAAGATGACGCTGCACGGCCTGTGGGGAAAAATGAGCGTCAATGGAGTCACCTACGATCCGGCTCGAGGCGTGCCGCCCATGACCGCTTTCCGTTCCTTGTTGACCGACGAAGAATTGGCTGCGGTGTTGACGTTCGTCCGCAACACATGGGGCAATCAATCACCCGCGGTCAGCCCCGCGAGTGTCAAGAAGGTCCGCGAAGAGACGATTGATCGGACCACATTTTGGAAGCCGGCGGAACTGCTCGCCGAGCATCCGCTCGAGGCGTCCCTCGCAACCGACGTTCCCGAGATCGAGGAATTTTCCAACGAGGCGTTGGAGGCCGAACTGCTCGCCGAGTCGCCCGCTGAATTGGCTAGAATCGCAATCGATCGTGGCAACGCGCAACGAGGGAAGAAGCTTTTCTACGAGTCCTCTGCGGCATGTTTCGCCTGTCACGATCCACCACGCGGGGCAGCCCGTCTTGGCCCGGACTTGGAGACGCTGAAAACCAAGTTAACAGCCGAGCAATTGGTGGATTCGATCTTGCGGCCATCGAAATTGATCGACAAAGCATTTGCTCAAGTCAGCGTTTTGACGATTGGTGGAACGGTGCAAACCGGTATCCGGATTTCCGAAAGCGACGACGAAATCGTCTTGCGCAACCTGGCCGAGCCCGAACCGATCAAGATCGATCAAGCCGATATCGAGGTCGTCAAGGAATCGAACGTTTCGTTGATGCCCGAGAACTTGACCAGGCAGTTGAAGAGCCGCAAGGAGTTTGACGACCTGATGAAGTACATCATCGAAGTTCGAAAACGCTAACGCGATCGGTGAAAACAATCGGACCGATCTTGGTCGGTGCCAGAACCATCGTCTTGCCAGGGCGGAGAGACGATGCGTTCATTGTGAACGTGCGGATCGCGAGGTTTCCCACTCGCTTGTATCAGGCTGTGTCCCGCAACGATTCACTTCGCGGATGGATCGATAGAGCTGAACCGGCAGCATGATGACACCAACGAGCGTCAACGAGACGAAACCGATCAGGCAGACGTTCGTTGATGCGGCGGGAGCCAACACGACCGTCGACGCCAACGTGATGCCGAGAACTGCCAAGAGCGTCTTGAATTCAGTCGGACCAAACGAGGCAAGTGTAAATTCGCCGGTCAGTTTCGCCCGCAAATTCGTTAGGACTGCCATTGCCATCAGCACGATCACGGCGACTAACCCGAGGTCTAAACGACCGCAGGCAACCGCCAGTCCCACCATCCAGTAGGCGAACGAAATGGGATCGGTGAAGTGATCAAGAAGTTCACCGCCGTTTCGACATTGATCGGTCGCCCGCGCGTGACGGCCATCGATGCAATCCGCGAAGTGATTGCCGATGATTCCAACGGCGGCAACGATTCCACCCCACCAGTGCGCTGTGGAAAACGCGAAACCGACCGCTCCGGCGATTGCGGACAAATGCCCCATTGCAACGATTCCTTCCGGCGGAAACCAATCAGGTATCCGAATATGAGGGTAGATCGAAGCCAATGGCGGGCCGATGATTGGATCGAGCAGACTGTGTGAAACACGTTTGGACATAGGTCAACCTTGATTAGAAGCTCTCCGCTTCAAGAGCCTGTCTGCCAACGATCCCTTGCGCGAAAATCTGGGCCGGCGTGAAGATTTGGGCCAGCGCAAAGACGAGAGCAAACAAGCCGTCGGGCCGTTGGCCCTGTCATACTCTTACCCAAGAGCCAGCCCGTTGGACCCAGCCCGTTGGATTGGGCTAGACAAATGATCGGGGCTTCGCCGCTGCCGCTTAGTCCGCGCCGCGATTTCGGTGATTCTGCACGTTCCGTCCGACTCGTAGCCCGCCCCCGTGCCAAAGCACTCGAAGGTCGTCTTTCGACCAGGCTTCCAAGCCAACCGAAGGGTCACCGATGATCACACGTCCGTCGGGGACTCGCCCCAAAGCGACAACCGTGTGCCCCATTCCCGGGATCCATCCCCATTGATCGGCATAACGACGGTCAGCGACGCCAAAAGGTAACTCGACCGCGAGGAGAACGGGCCAGTCACCGTCGGTGAGCAGTTCATCAATGTTGCTGTCGAGAATCTCCACCGCTAGGCCATTGCGATTGGCCATCAATTTCACGCCTCGATACAGACCCAACGTTGGCGTGCCAGCCGAATCGGTGAGGCACAACGGGATCATTTCTGCTTCGCTGGTGGCGATGCCCTCGGCACGCAACAACGTTGCGGCGGCTGCGGGGCTGCATGTCGCCCACGAAGTTTGCATGGCAACCCCAGAATTCCACTGGTTTCCCCCTGCCGGTGGCGGGCGAATTGCAATGGAAAGCGACGGCCAAAGAACGGCGGCGAGCGACATCGAGGACAGTAAGCACATCAGTATGATCCGTCGCCAAAGCGGGGTCATTGGCAGTCGAAGAGCCCATCCAGCGGCTAACGCAGCGAAAACGGACGCCACGTTCGTGTAGATGATCGCAGCTGATGAAGGAATCAGCTTTGCCCAGAGCAGCTGGCCCGAACCGTAGAATTGAAAGTAGACGGCCGCCAAAACCGTGATCGCGATACACAGAATCGTTCGCTGGCCCTTCATCGAATAGGCGTACGTGCTCGTCAGCACCACCGCCGCGACGCACAGGATGCTCATCACGATGATCGCGGTCAGCAGATCGTTCATTTTCACTTCACGGGTGCGGGACAGTGACCGACTGAACATCTTTCACAGATACGGTGACCGCGACTGCCTTATCCAAGTCATCTCTTCGTGGGGTCGTGTCTCCAATTCTTCAAAGAGTAGCACCAATTGGTGTCGGATACATCGCCGTTGGGCCCCGAGCATTTTGTAGTCGCCGCGCGGACGGCAGCCGTAGCCCAGCCTGTCCCAGACTGAGGACGTGCAGCGCAGCTGCATCGGTTTTGCTTCACCGCTTCGCGGCCTACCGCCTGAGGTCGGGGGGAGCTACAGCTGACGCTCACTCTGTCCCGAGCAGCTCGTTGCGCCACGCGATGCAATCCTCGCCACCAACGACGAAGTCCCGACAGACACGCGGTCGATACTCGTGATGTTTGCAACGGCGTGTTCGCTCGTCGTACCAATAACACGGTCCGTCAAGCTGATCCGGTTTCGGTTGCCTGTATCCGGCGATGTACGCGAGAAGATCTTGTTTCAGAGCTTCGGGAAGTCTCACCCAATGCTCTTCGTCTGGCTGAACTTTTGATGAGCGGACAAAGGCCGGGTACCCCATGTGCAGGCAGCATGCTCCGCACCCGTTGCAATCAACGACACTTGGTAAGGTTTTCATTTGGTCGAATGAACACATCCTCTTAGGATCGGTGGGAAGCAAGAATCTGGGGCTGGATTGGGGACGCGACGTCGGCGGTTTCGCTTGCGGCCTCGTCACACCAGACGCAAAGTGTTGCCTTGTTCTGTTGCAAGTCGATGTTCTTGACCTGCACCTTCACGATATCCATGCCGGTGCGTGACTTCAAATCTGCCAGCAAGGGCTCGCGAAACTGATTCCCAAGCCACTCCGGCTTGTCGTACTCAAGCGTGTATTTTGTCGGCTTGACCGAACCGCTGTCGCCGTTTCCGCTCCCGTTCGACTTGGCATTCCGCGCGGTCGGCGGAATCTTGCCGACGATTCTTTCCTTCAACATCGCGGCCGAGAAAATCAGCGTGTTGACCAATACAATCTCGGCGTAGCTGGTCTTCCTGTTGGAGAGTGAATTGATCACGGCGATGCCGATCACGATAAAAAGGTAGGTCATCTCCTTCGCTCGAATCGCATCGGTTCGATATCGCAGCACGCCGAAGATGGCGAACAGGCCCAGAGCCATTCCGATATCGAGTTCGAGTTTCTTGAGCGTGAAGCAGATGAAGAACACGGTGACGTTCATCATGACCGCGGTGAACGCGAATTCCCGCTCGCGTTGACTCGGGTAAATGGCAAACGCGACGATCAGGGTCAAGAAGAACAAGTTGATCGCAAACCGGACGAGCAGTTTGACGATGTCGTCGTCATAGAGAGGTATCTCGAGAAACTCCATTGACTACGGTTCCAGTAAGAAGGTGCGACGTGCATCGGCAAAGGCTTTGAGGTTCATTGCCCCATGACCGCCTCGCGACTGCGGCGTTCCGTCCACCGATTTTGACTCACTCGTCGCAGCCAGGAACGCTTCATAACTGCTCAGCTTTCGCGTCTCGTCCTTGACGGCATCGTCGATCAGCGATTTGGCTTGGGCAACCACCGGTCCGAGCGTCTTCCAGTCGAGTGAGTTCTCGGCTAGTTCACGAACGTTACGCAGGTATTGCTCGCGATACTTCGGCACCGCCAAAACCTTGCTCCGTAGCGGCTTGCTCCGATCGTCCAATCCGACCAACGGATCAAGCTCGACGGGTGAACCGGCCCCCGGAGCCGGCCCTCCGCGTCCAGGTCTCCCTCGGTCTGGCCCGTCTCGCCCCAAGTCATCCGGTCTCTGCATCCCCGGCCCGCCCCGCATGGCAGGCCCGCCCCGCATGGCAGGCCCGCCCCGCATGGCAGGCCCCGGCATGCCCCG
>JARFQX010000616.1 GCA_029287555.1 Rubripirellula sp.
GGCGGAAACGGGCACCGGCATCTACGTGGCAGCTCAAAAGCATCACCTGGAGAATCTAGTCCGCCGTGAACAAGTCCGTTATCGGCTGATCGTGGGTCATCTCGGATGGAAGTCCGAGAACCTGGCTGCAGAGATTGACGCGGGGGTGTGGCATGTCGTTCCTGCCAGTGCGGAAGCGGTTTTTTCTCCCGCGGGCGAAATGTGGCCTGGGCTGATTCGGCGGGCCACCTCCAACTCCCTGGCAAAGTGGATCGGGGTTCCTGATAACGATCGGGCCGGCGAGCTAAACTAACGCTTTCGACCGAGCCGGTATCCAAGTCAGACGAAAGCCTGAGCTGTCAGGTTCTCAAATCCCGAGTCAGTAACTCCTCGGGCAACTCAGCTCAGCCGCGTCATCCTCAAGGAATGTTCCAACCGTGGACCCATTCAACGAAGACCCGATCGTCAAGAAACGGTTCCGCATCCAAAAGCGACGCCTGGGCAAGATCAAGTTTCTCTCGCAAGACGGGAACTACGGCTTCATCGTAGCGGAAGACTTCCGCGAAGACGTGTTCTTCCACACATCGAATTGGAATGGCCAAGTCACCGCCGATGGAAAGACGCGGAATGTCCCCTTGGCAATCGATCTGTGGGTCGAGTTCGAACTGGATGACGAGCAGTTCGAGACGGAGCAACGCCTCCGAGCGAAGGTGGTCCGTCCCACCACCCGTCCAATCGGTCGAAAACTCTCGGGCCGTGACGCCACGTTCGAGATCGTGACACACCATCCCCGAGCGCGTCGCAAACGACCGAGTTGGCGCGATAAGTGATCCGGAGAGTTCCGTTTTGGCTCCGTCGCTGCGGGATCCGTCGCTGCGGGATCCGTGCCCGACGGTCAGCCAAGGCGTTCCATCTTCGCGGGTCGACTCAGGACGCTTGAGCTTCGACCGCTGGACCTTCCTTGTCTGATCCTTCTTCCTCTACTTCTTCGGATTCGCTCGCGTCCGACCTCGAAGGAAGTTTACCGCCGTTCTTCGACGCGGCCCTGTAATCGGCTTCCAGTTCACGTACTAACTGTGCCGTGTTCTGCTTGGAGAGCAAGTCTCGCGTTGTTGAGAACATCTCATCGACCTTGCGACGTTGATTCGAAGCGCCGGATCCGAGCCGATTGATGAACTCGTCGTGCTTCTTGCCGATCTGGTTATACAAATCGTCGGTCGACGGTTGCTCACGCAGTGCGTTGAGCAGGTCGTCAGCCTTTTCCATTTCGCCACGTTCCAGCCGGAGCCGAATACGGGCCTTGAATAATTCACGAATCGCGACCAGATCAACAATGGAGTTTTGCACGCCGCGAATGTAGGCCTCCGCCTGCAACCGGATGTCGTCGCCGGACAAGTCGGCCACAACCTTCGGATAGAGCCCCGGCACGATTGGAAGTCGCGCCAGCACCGCCCCGCCATTCTTCACGTAGAGCAACCGCAGTGGCTGGTCCGTTTTCTCCACCCACAATCGGCCGTTCCAGTCCGTACGACCAATGAACGCCATATCGGTCGTTTCGAGACTCTTCTCGTAGAGCTCGTAACCGATCAAGGGAAAACCGGGGTTCTTTTGCAGATGCAAACGCAGCATCGTGACTTGATCGAAGGGACGAACCTTCAACGCGACCCGAAACGTGCGCTTGTTCTTGCGGCCCTGGAGTCCACCGGTACGACCGGCGTGAAAATCCATGTTCACGTTGCGACCCTCGTGACCCGCCAATTCTTTGACCAGCAAGTAAGCCCAGTCCATCGGACCGATCACGATGGGTTTGCCATTGCGGTCATTCTTTCTGACCATCGGCTCGAGGACATCACCGACGCGGACGAATGCGGGCGAAGTCTCGCGATCCTCTTCCAAGATCAGCCCGCCGGCACGCAGCAAGCCAACCGCACTTTTCTGTCCGGCGTTTTCAATTCGGACGACCGGGGCAAAGGCCGCCGTCAATCCGCGTCCGAGTGCCACATGCAAAGACCGGAGCGTGGATGCCTGGGCGGTGGCAACCGGGCCGAAATGCCTCATCAACGTATCAAATTCAACGACCGAAACCTGGTACGGAACCGTTGCCGTCGTGATGCGGGCGATCAAGATTTTGTCAAATTGTTCGACCGTCTCGCCCACCAATCCGCTTACCTTTGGCGTGATCAATTTGGCTTCCGGTTCGGTCAAGGTCATCGCCATTCCGCGCGAAATCAGCAGTGCCTCCGTCTCTGGCTTGGCCCACAGATCTCGCACGGCAAGGGCATCTGCATCGACGGCTTCGAGCCGTTGTTCGACACCATCGAGACTCTCGTTCTCAACCAAAGCCGCGCGTCGTTTGACTTCGGCGATTCGGTCCTTTGTCGCGTAGACTTTGCCGACATACTGGCCGACGTTCTTGGCAATCCGGATCCTGACCGCATCGGGATGATCACGCTTGACCGCCAGGATGGGATCAGCAGCCGTGATCAAGTCGTACGACATCGCGTCGATCCCGCGTTCGGCCGAAGTCCGGACTGCGGCGGGCGCATCCTCGATCTGCAATCTCCAAACAGCGCCAAAGTCGCGCTGCAAGTACGCTCTCAACGGTGCGTCAACGGTTCTCGCGTTAACGTCTGGATCGTCCGAAACGAGCCAAACCAGGACGTGATAGGGCCGGTAGTCCCATGGGATCTCATCCGCTTCACGTTCCTGGTCATTCTGCACCGAGACAGAACTGCCCGGTAACGCGTCGCTCGGTGCCATCACAGGCGAGAGCCCTTTGGGATCGGGCGACGAGGAATCGGGATCGTCCGCCATCGCGGGTCGCAGCACGGCCACCGTCATCACGATCAGCGCACGTTGCAGCCAACTCATCTTGATCATTGTCCTAACCGCCACTTACCTGCATTCTGATACAAGGAAAGGATATCCGAGCCCACGCCGATCAATTCCCGACGGTAGGCATACGAGTCGACCATTTGCCAGAGCGGTAAGACGGGCAATTCATGATGAGCAATGGAGTGAAGGTCCAGCAAGCGATCTCGGACCTCCCGCCAATTCCTGGCCTCTTCCAAACGTCGCAGCCCAAGCCCGACGAGTTGGTCTTCGCTGGCGGCTAAACCTTCGGGCCCGAGAATGCGCCGCGCGTCGATTACAGGTTCCCATAGGGCGGCCGAGACATACACGATGTCGGCAACATTCTCGTCTGGCTCCGGAAACGTCCTGCCCACGGGCAACTCGACCAATTCTACCTCCAAATCGAGCAATTCCCACTGTGATCGAATCGCTTCGCAGGCGACTCGGGAAAGGTTGTCGGCGGGAAAGGCGAGCCGGATCGGTGTCATCTCGGGCAGCGTTTCTTTCCTGCGCGAAGCCAGCGATTTCATCTGGTTGGTATTCATCGCGAGCAACAGTTTCGCCAAGGGAGGCTCGTAAGGCCGCGGCTGGATCGATTGGTCGTAGGCGTAGCCAAGCGGATCGTTCACCTCGATGCCGGCAGGAAAGGGACCGGAGAGAACGCGACAACCTTGCGACTCGAGCCCCTCGAGCAATTCCCCACCCAGAATGTCTTCCCGGTTGATCCCGTACAGCAAGGCTCGGCGAAACGTCCGCTCGGCCAAGTAGGGATGATCCGAACACGGCACCAACATGTGGACCGTCGGTAGCGGGTAGTTGGCCACGCGAATCCGCCGACTCTTCCTCAGACGAACCGCGTCGGCGGGAAACAGTTGATCCAGGACATCCACCTTCCCTTGCAACAACAGGTTGACCCCCTCGGCAGCCGACCTGGTGCGGAGCTCGACGATCTCGCGCGGCTGAGTGGGCGTCTTCGGCTCGCCCGACAACACGTAACGCACCTCGTCCTCCTCGACGACATCCCGACGATAGTCTCCGGTCGGGGACATCGGCTCGCCACCAAACCAACTACCATCGACAGGGATCTGAAGCAGGCAGGTCGGCAAGACATGCGGCCGGCGCAAGTTGAATGTCACTTGCTGCGGTCCCTTCAAACCAATCGATTCCACAGCGGCGGCCCACGGCGCGAAGTAGGTGGGTGCATCCGGCTTTGCCCGATCAGCCAAGACATCTGCCAGGAAGAATCCCCGGATCCCATTGAGAGGTTCAGGCAAAGTCTGGGTCTCAAGCAACAGGTCATAGTGCATGCGGTCCGGAGTCATCTCCACCTCGCCGAAGATGAAGTCGTATTCGCCTCCTTCGGGACCCGCCCCCTGCATCTCGAAAAGCGTGCGGTAAATCAACCTTCCCGAACGCCGCGCGCCCCAATTGTCCAGACGCGTCGGCGCGAGCACCGTGGCACTTTGCAGAACCCCAACATTAACCAGCGGGTAAATCGTGTCGATTTCCCGTATCAATTCTTCACCACCCGCAATATCGGGCTTCAGGTAGACGCTCTCACGCGCAAGCGTGCGTGCCAACCGGTAGTTTTGTGCATCCCGCGCCGCCTTGGCTTCCTGTTGTTTCGACCTGGCCATCTTCAAAAACTCGGCATTCCATTTGGCAACGGAAGCCAAACGCTCGCTGCGATAGTCTTCTTCCAGCCGGGCTAGCATCTGCTGGGCAAGATCGAGGTCCCCCTCATCGTACAGTTGTTGCATCAGGCGGTCCGTAACAGCACCAATCGCGCGAAGGACCGTTGCCTGTTTGTAGTCGGGTGCGAACCGACGAAGTTCCTCCAGCATCGCCAACGTCGCTTCGAACTCACCCTCTCGGGCACGCGCGACGGCATCCTGGAAAAGAAACTCGCAGCGCAGCTCGCGCAGTCCCGGTCGATTCGGGTAATCCCGGATCAGAACCGACAGGAAAGGATAGGCACCGGTAAAATCGCCTTGGGCAATCCGCTCTTTGGTCTCGCGCTCAAGTCTTGACTCCCAGAGATCAATCCGCTGCACGTCGGACCATTTGCAGGCGAAGTCTTTGCCCTCGATACCGAGCACTTGAAACTTCAAGGCACCGGTGCGATCAGCTGGGGGCGTTCGACCCGGAAAATCGAGCAAATGAACCTTGGCCCAGCCTCCACCTGCCTTCTCGGTCAAGTAGATGAGATCGTGAGGATCCTCTTGCAACAGTCCGAGACCAGGATCAGGCGGCGTACCCGATTGCGCATAATTCGGCTGCTGGGCGTCAACGGGAGCGACCGGTAGAACCGACAATAGGCTCCATGCAGCCCAAGCGAACAGGGATCGACGTTTCGAGTTTGGCTGGATTTCGGACATGAACGTAGGCTTGATTCCCCCTGGAATTGGTCGACAGCGTCCTCGCGTCGTGACGTGATCAGTTGGCTGGAACTTCCGTGATATAGATAAGTCCCTCCGAGCCTGGCACCAGCAGACGCGTTCCCATCTGCAGCGGCGTAGCCGAAAGAGGTTGCCCCAGATCTGTCTGGCCGACGATTTGCCCGGAGTTGGCATCAAACACCAAGATCCATCCTTCGGCGCCGGTCAAGATGATGGACGAACCGTCGATCAACGGCTCGCCAACAGGTTCGCCGTCAGGCAAGACCGACTCAAACCGCTGCATCCCGTCGGCGCCGAACGCACGCAGCATGCCATCATCGGTTTGGATCAGGCAAACGTCCCCCGCCGCCACGGGGCCCCAGGTGACCCGGCCATTGAGCAGGATTTTGAACTTCTCATCCAAGGTCGCCATTTCAAAACCCACCAAGAAATCGGCCGCCGGCCCAGCGGTGGTGCCGATTAGCCTGTCCTCCACGCCGGCAACTTCGCCCAGCATTTCGAATTCCAGGTCCTTCTCCTCAAGACTGCGAATCTGCTCGCCGACGCGCAGCCGATAAAGCTTCTTGCGACTGTCGGCCAAGACGACCTGGTCGGGGTCATCGGGAAGCGGGATCGGATTGGTCCACTTGACCTTCCCAACCGGATCGCTGGGGGGCTGGAAGGGTGCTGCATCGACCTGCGTCTCTTTCGTTGCATCTGCGCCGGTGCGATAGTCCACGAGCACCGCGCGGCCGCTATCGAGAGGAAGGAACAGCCCGCCCCCAGCCACCACGCCACCCGATCTCGGCAATCCCGCGGGCAGTCGCATCGTAACGCGTCGAAGCCGTTCGGTTTCCCGGTTCGGGTTGTAAACCAGGATCGATGGGTCGCCGACTTTGTTCAACATCACTTCGCGATTCTTGTCGATTGAAATCGGATCTTCGAAGCGAATCGCAACCGCATTCTCACCTGGGTTTTCGATCGGTCCGGTCGTCGAACCACTCTCCAACGCTTCCCGATCGATTTCAAACAACGCCGCCTGGCTGGTGACCACGTGCAAACCGCCCTGCGCAGGCTTGACCATCGAGACCGGTGCACCAACGTCGGTGCGCCAGATTTCTTCGCCCGTTTTTGGATTAGCCGCCGTGATTCGAATCGCCGAAGTCCCACGGAGAACTCGCGCGTGCACCAAAGCGTCATCGCTTGCGTACGGTTGGCCGATAAAGGTATCCAGCTCATGGATGCTCCAGTCGCGGATGACTCGCCCCGTGTTGATCTGCAGCTCATACCTTCCCAATCGGGTTCCCGTGATCCACATCTGGCTGCGCCCCACGGCCATTTGCGTCTCGGTCGACTGTTCGTAGAAAGCTGGCAGTGTGGCGGCTACCGTTACCTGTTCCTTTTCTGCGGTCGGTTCGATGTCGTACACAGTGACCTCGCCCCGATCGGTCAACACGATCAAACGACGGCCATTGATAATCGGAGGAACGATCACGTTGCCGGTCAGTCGAAACGGCGACTGTGCCTTGCGTAGGTTTTGGCCACTTTCGTCGATGCGAAGCACGTGCACGTTGGCATAATCGGTCCCCGCATTCTCAATCACAAACAAATGGCCCAGCAGGGGCACCGGCGGAACATCGATCGTGTTTTCCAAATGGCCGATGTAGAAGCTTTCAAGACATGATCCGTCGCGTGTGTTGATCACATAGAGATTGCTGTGATTGCCGACGACGTAACCGCGCTGGGCACGATCGTCGACGCCGGGGCCAGCTTCGAGCGGCTGTGGGAATTGCGTCGCCCATTTGGGATCTCCAGAAATCGCATCCAGTGCCAACAAGCGGCCCGGTTGCGTGGCGACGTAAACCTCATCACCGACGTAGATCGGCTGGCTGAATACTTCGCCAACCGGAGAACGCCAGGCGACGCTCCCGTCCGCTCCGTTGCAGCGCAGCACTTCAAGCGAAGCCGACTCACTGAGCAGAACGCCGTCTTCGAGCCTTACTGGGGGCAGATCTCTCGCTTTCCCCACGTATTTTCGCCAGCGGAGTTTCCCCGTCTCGCCATCGAGTGCCAAGACCGAGCCGCCCGCGCGAAAATAAAGGGTCACGCCCTGCAGATCGGGCGCACTGCGTCCGGCCAGCGTCGTCAACACAATCGAGCGGATCGAGTCGCCAGCGGGAGGATCGAGAATAACCTCGGGTAACTTGGCCGACGCACTGACCAAGGTTTGTTGAATGCCACTCGCTTGACGAATTAACGTTTCGAGCCGCTCGTGATCGTGAAGCTCGGGAAAGTCCTTCAACAGCGTCTTTCGGGTGTCGTACGCCTCCTTGGTCTTTTTCTGGTCAAGCGACGCTTTCATCGAGGCTTCCGCTTCGTCGAGTCGGATGTTGCGATTGATATCGCGTTGCACCCGCGCGCGAGCTTCGGTGACGTTCTGAATCTGCGGGGCCAGCGTCACCTTCATCTGCGAAGCCATGTACATCGGGTTTTCCATCAACCCGAGTTGCTCATCGAGGACCGATAACAGCTCTTGTTTCTTGGGCGTCTCCTTGGCACGGCCGGCCGCGTCCGCCAGGTTCTTCGCGATGTCAACCATCAGCGCTGCGAGGTTGCCCCGTTCTCCACCCATCCCCTTCTCCTCCGCGATCTGGGGAAGCTTCTCCTTTTCCAAGTCGACCGCGCGCCAAGGTTCCTGCCTGAAAGCGGCCGCCTTGTACAACTCGGTCATGACGATTCGCGTCCGGGCCTTCGACGAGTATTGGTTGTCGTCGCCAAAGCTTTCCAAGAAGCCCAAGTACATGTCCTGGGCAGCCTGGTAGTCCTGCTGGTCATATCGCTTGTCGGCCTCGACGATCACCTTGTCGGCGTCCTCGCGCGAGAGCACAAACCAGATGCCACCGCCGGCAAGAAGCAACAGCGCGATGATGCCGAGGTAGCCGTAAACCTTGAAGGAATCCCAAATCGACTTCTCCGGATCAGGCTTCTTGCGGGGCGATCTCGGTCGATTGACCGGGCGCTCCGGCATCGGTTCGCTCTCGATCGGTACCGCCTCAACCGTGGCTGCAACCGGCTCCGCTTCATACACCGGCACGGCCTCCACCTCGGCGACTTCGACCGGGACTTCCTCTTCGTCCGGCAACACGGCAAGCTCGTCCATGCCGTCGGTCAAGTCATCCGCTTCCTCACTCGCGTACTCGCCGCTGCGAAGCTCCCCGATCAACTTCGTTGCCTGGAAGTGCGTCAACTGCCCATTGTCGACCAACAGCTTGGCGACCGCTTCGGGTGTCACCCGCGTGCCTCCCTGCTGCAGTTGTTCACGAAGTGCCTCGATTATCTCCTGATCGAGCAGCCCGAGCCGCTCCAATCGATCGATCAGTTCGTTTGCTAACATTTTGTCCGTCGGCTGTTCCGTGAATGAGTTGAATTGATTCCGCTTGGTGAATCGGGTCTCGACTGCTGCCATCAAAGCCCATCAGCGGGCTTAATCAAATCCCTCGACCTGAGTGACTTCCAGCTGGGAGAAACCGGCGATCGTGCCCGCATCCATCGCGTCAACGAGGGCGCCCAGCTTGGCGAGCTCATGAACCTTGATCGCCAGCCGCATGCCTTCGTCATTGCCGGCAATCGCTTCCTTGAGAGCAGACACCAGGTTTTGCTTGCCCGGTGTCTCCCTTTCCCAACCCGGAGCCATTACCAGGAATGATCCGAATTCGTCGACCTGCAACTCCACCATGTCGAGCTCGTCCACTTCGTCTTCGGTCACGGTTGTGCTGGGAGCGTCGGTTTGCTGCCGCGGCATCTCGATCGATTTCTGCAGACTGAAGGCGGCGGTTACCATGAAGAAGATCAACAACAGGAACGTGACGTCGACCATCGGCGTCATGTCCATCTCTTCCTCCGGACGCTTCTTCCGAGGCAGCACGTGGTCTTCTTCGTCGTCTTCCGACATGAACGTTTCAACGACCGGAATCGCGACCTCGCCGCTGTCCCCATGGTGGACCGCGCGGTGAAACTCCCGTTGGATATCCTCGCTTGGTTCGGTCAGCGGCTGAGCCGCTTCGCCTTCCACCGGTACCCTTTCGCGCTCGATCGGTGCGACCGCGATCGGCTCCTCACGCTCGGGAACGTGGACAGCCGTATCACAACTGGGACAGCGCACGCGTCGACCTGCCAAACGATCGTTGACAAAATGCCGGGAACCGCACTGAACGCAATGAACTTCGATCGACATGGGCAGAGTTGTTTAGGTCTTCTTCGTGCTGAGTTCTTGGCTCAGATAATTGAGGTTTCGAGCCCTGGGACTTGGGAAACGCAGTGACGGTGCGTCGAGCCAAGTCGCGGGGGGGTCTTGGCGGACCCGCCGTTGCGTTCGAGGCACAGAATGAGCCAGACGATCATTGCTCCTTGACCGCGATGTAAGTTGAACTGAGATCCTCGAACGCATCTCCGATGATCTTCTGGATGCGAGTCACCTTACCGACTTCAACGTTCTCGTTGCCAAACAGCATCACGTGCTGCTTGCTCACCCCCAAGGATTTCTCCAACTCACTGGTGATGTACTCAATGATCTCCGTCGCCTGGGCGTCTTCATCGGAGCTGAATTGCGTTCCATCGGGTGTCGACAGGACCACGTCGTCGCCGCCGCCGGGTTCAATGAAGATCACGGCGGAATTCTTGGCCGAGATCGCAAGTCCGTTCTCCGCCTCAGGAATCTCGCCAATCTTGGTCGGATCCATGGTGGAACAGACGATGAAGAAAATCAGCAGCAGGAACGTGATGTCGATCATCGGAGTGATGTCCATCTCGTCGTCGCCGCGATCCTTGCGAGGGATCACGAAATCATCTTCTTCCTGTTCCAGCAGATCCAAGTCGCTACTCATTGACGCGAAGCCAGGTTGTTGGGGGGATGCTCAGCCAAGTCGGTTGGGGTTTGCTCGCCATGGCGACGCTTACTCGGGCCTTGATTGAACCGCCATCGCCTCGGCGGCTGGCCCCGCCGATGGAGCCGACGACGAAAACGTTGCCAACGCGCCCCGATAGGCGACCATGAAGCGGGCCAAACCGGCCCCCACCAGGTCCTCCATTTTGGCGATGCGAATGTTTACGTTCGCGACGAGAATCATCAACGGAATCGCGATCGCCAAACCGCAGGCGGTCGTTCGCAACGCGACGTTGATGTCATCCGCCAGACTACTTGGATTGACATCGGTGGAACTCGCGAGGGTCTCAAAGGCCCCCATCATTCCGAACACCGTCCCGAACAACCCGATCATTGGTGCGCTCTTGATGACGGTGCTGACCCAGGAAAGCCGATACTCGATGTCGTTCATCACATCCCGCTGGAAACGGTCCATGACGAATTGCCGTGACTTCTTATAGCCCAGGTCTCGATGATGAATCGCCATTTCAACGATCTGGGGAATCGCCCGAGGGTCTCCTTCGCAGTATTCCGCGGTCCCCTCAAAATCACCAGCATCGAGCATCTGCTCAATGTCATCAATAAAGACATCTTGTTCTTCTTCCGTCTTGAATCGCTTTTGATTCACACGCGTCCAGACGACGGCGATGCAATACAGCCCCCAAAGGGCAACCGCCGCCAAAGCAAGATAAGTGGCGTTAGAGATAATTTCCCAGAGAGAAGCAAGAAGCATCAGGAATCGATCCTTATACCTAGAGAATCCACAAAATCACAAAACACTACCTTCGTCCTCTACGATAGCGTTGGCTGACCACCTCAAACTGGTAACCGCCCTCCTCCGGCTTACATTCAAAGACGGTCTTGGCAATCTCTGTCACCGAAGGGTGCCCCTGTGATTTGGCATAGTCCAATTCGATTTGGGCAAGTTGGTTTTCAAGGTCCTTGGTGATGAACTTCAACATCTGTCGCTGGGGAAGTGTAATGCCCGCCTGCTGGAGCAATTGACGATCGAATTCCATCAGGGGACTTGGAGTGGTCCACATGAAGTAGAGCCGTTTCTCCGACTCGGTATCGACAATTCGGTAGGTCGAGGTTCCCCCGGCAAGGTTCTTGGCGACATCCACGCCCTGAATCGGACCGCCAATCGCTCCCAATTCAATGCCAAAGAAATCCAGCTGTCGGGCATACTGGCCAATGTCACGAGCGGTGAAGTTGAGCTGCCATCTTTCAAAGCGGGGAATGATGTCCTCCCCCTCGCCCAGCGGCCCGGG
>JARFQX010000617.1 GCA_029287555.1 Rubripirellula sp.
GAGTCCATGGGACACTCGTCACCCGTCGCGTCAGCGAGGCATGTGTGCATTGGAAACTCGTATCCCGACGCGTCAGCGAGGCAGGAGTGCATTGGAAAATCGTAACCCGACGCGTCAGCGAGGCATGAGTGCATTGGAAAATCGTAACCCGACGCGTCAGCGAGGCATGAGTCAAGATCAGATGTTCCTTGCTCACGCGTCGGGTTACGAAGAAAGCGCAACTTCAAAACGATTGCCTCCGGTCGAGACTCCTGCATCCAGTCCTCACCGCCACACTCACTCGAAAGCCGCTCCGTGGAACAGTCCTTTCTCGCTTATCTTCGCGGTCGCTGCCGCAAGCTCCCTCAAGTCGCGGTGGGGATCGGCGACGACGCCGCAGTGATCGCACCGAGATCGGAGTCGCAAATTGTTTGCACCGATCAGATCATCGACGGTGTTGACTTTGACTCGTCCCAACATGCGCTCGCCGACGTTGGTTACAAATCGATGGCGATCAACCTGAGCGACATTGCGGCGATGGGCGGTTGGCCTTCTGCGGCACTGGTGACCCTCTCGTTACCGCGCCGTGGCGCGACTCGAATCGCGGGTGATGTCTACGAGGGAATCCTGGAAGCGGCCGAAGAGTTCCAGGTCGCGATTGCCGGCGGCGATCTGTCAACCTACGAGGGTCCGTTGGCCATCAACGCCACGCTGCTCGGCTATGTCCCGGAACAAGGAGCCTGGTTGCGAAGCGGTGCCCGCGAAGACGACGCCATTGTCGTGAGCGGAGCCTTGGGAGGAAGCCTGCGAGGTCGCCATTTGCGTCCGCAGCCGCGGCTCTCTCTCGTGCAAACGTTACGCGAATTAGTGACGATCCACGCGGCGATCGATATCAGCGACGGTCTGTCGCTCGACTTGGACCGACTGTGCGCGGCAAGCCGTGTTGGTGCTGAGTTAGACGTCGAGCAGATCCCCATCCATCGCGACGCCGTCGAAATGGCCCATCAATCCGGACGCACTCCCTTCGAACACGCGTGGTCCGACGGCGAAGATTTCGAGTTGATCCTGACGTTGCCGCAGGACCAGACCGATCACCTGTTGACCGAGCGTGCCGACCTTGGATTGACGCAAATCGGCAAGATCGTTGGCCGCACCGGTCTTTGGAAGCGTGCCCGCGGCAAGCTCCAACGATTGCCCCCGCAAGGTTACGTCCACGGTTCGTCCGACCCAACCTCATCGAACGCCCCATCAACGCAACCATGAACGAGCAAGAAATCATAAACCTGACCGAACGGCTGATCACGTCGATCGTCAATAGCGACTGGGAAACCTACACCGAGCTTTGCGCCGATGACTTGACGGCATTTGAGCCGGAAGCGGAAGGTTACCTGATCCAGGGAATGCCGTTTCACAAACACTATTTTGACATGAAGGAGCGCAGTCCCTATGCCGGCGTGACCACGACGCTGAGTTGCCCGCACGTGCGAATCATGGGTGACGTTGCGATCATCGCGTACGTCCGCTTGACCCAAAGAGCTGAATCCGGGGGTGGCAGCCGAACGAACGCCTTTCGCGAAACCCGCGTCTGGCAGCACCGGGGCGGCGTGTGGAAGCACGTTCACTTCCACCGTTCGTAACGTCCCGCGGGGCCAAAAAACCGGCCACCCCCCATCTAGCTCGTTGGGCATGAGCTTGCAAATGCATTACAATACGATTCCCGCCGACGTAGCATTCTCCTCGCCCCACCTCGGATCGCTACCGTGTCTCAAATCCCCTTCCGGATTCAACGCTGCTTGGTTGTTGCCTTTTCGGTTGCCATCGGTTTACCAGGACGGACCGAGGCTTCGGAACAAGACGACTTCTTCGAGCGGAAGATCCGGCCGGTCTTGGTTGACCATTGCTACGAGTGTCACGCCGGCGAAGCCGATGTAATTCAGGGAGGTCTCCGACTTGATGATCCACGGGCGATGCTCGAAGGCGGCGATTCCGGAGCGGCGGTGATGCCGGGCGATCCCGATAAGAGCCTGCTGCTGGCTGCCATTCGCTATGACGACGGACTGGAGATGCCGCCGGAGGGACCTTTGGGTGACGAGGTCGTCCGCGACTTTGAAACTTGGATCAGGCTCGGTGCGGTAGATCCACGGCAATCGGTGCCAAGCCAACTCAGTCGGCCGGCATCCAACGAAATTGACTGGAAAGAAGCACGAGAGTCCTGGGCATATCGGTCCCCGCGAAGAACCGCTCCCCCGCGAACGTCCAACGCCCATTGGAGCGAGACAGCGATCGATCCGTTTGTATTGGCAAGACTCGAATCGGAAGGTCTATCGCCCAACCCGCAAGCGGAGAAGTCGGAATTCATTCGCCGGGTCTCTTTTGACCTGACCGGATTGCCTCCAACCCCGTCGGAAGCCGAGGCCTTTCTCCTCGATGAGCGTCCCGATGCGAAGCGGCGTTTAATCGAACGATTGCTCGCCTCACCGGCTCACGCCGAACATTGGGCCCGGATGTGGCTGGACGTCGCTCGGTACGCCGAAGACCAGGCCCACAAAGTGGGTAACAATGACTCCCTGACTTACCCCAACGCCTACTACTACCGCGACTGGGTCATCGCTGCGTTGGCTGACGACATGCCCTACGACGACTTCGTCCGACTGCAGCTCGCGGCCGACTTGATCAACCCTTCGGATGCTCCGTCGCACCTGGCGCTCGGCTTCATCGGCCTTGGTCCAAAGTACTATCGTCGCAACAGCCCGGAGGTGATGGCCGATGAGTGGGAGGACCGAATCGACACGGTCACCCGCGGTTTGCTCGGTTTGACGGTTGCCTGCGCCCGTTGTCACGACCACAAGTACGACCCAATCACGATGGCCGATTACTACGGTCTGGCCGGCGTCTTTGCCAGCACGGAAATGTTCAACCGTCCGATCGACGATTCGGTCGAAACGCAAAAGGGACAGAGCAAAGATCCCAAGCAAGCGGTTCACATCGTGCGCGATGGCAAGCCGCAGGACGTCGACCTGATGATTCGCGGGGACGTCAACAACAAAGGTCCACTGATTGAGCGACGATTCCTGCAGGTGTTTGGCGAGCCGATGAAGCCGCTCAAGCAGGGCAGCGGCCGGGCGGATTTGGCCGAAGCGATTGTCGACCGCGAGAATCCTTTGACCGCCAGGGTGATCGTCAACCGTATTTGGGGTCAATTCTTCGGCCGGCCGCTGGTGACAACGCCGAGTAACTTCGGGGCGTTGGGGTCCCCGCCCAGCCACCCTGAATTGCTCGACGATCTGGCGGTACGCTTCATGGACCAAGGCTGGTCGATAAAATGGCTGCAGCGAGAAATCGTGCTCAGTGCCGCGTACGGCCAAAGCAGCGACATCGATCCGCACAAGATTTCGATCGATCCGGAAAATGCGTTGATCTGGCGTGTCCCGCGGCGGCGGCTCAGTATCGAAGCCTTTCGCGACGCTTTGTTGTTTGTCTCCGGAAGACTCGAGCAACGAGTCGGCGGCGAATCGATGCAGCCCGACGACCCCGAGTCGCGCCGGCGCACGCTGTACAGCGAAGTGAGCCGCATGGACCTCAACCCGCTGCTGGCACGATTCGATTTCCCCGATCCGAATTCGCACAGCGCGAAGCGTTTCGAAACCACAACGCCGCTTCAAAAACTTTTCCTTCTTAATGCTCCCTTCCTGGTCAATCAGGCGGATGAGTTGGCCAAGCGACTCGAATCATTCGGTGGTTCACGCCAAGCAAAAATCGAGCACGCCTATCAGTTGCTGTGGTCAAGGGACCCGACGACTCATGAAGTCGCATTGGGCGAGGCGTTCGTCAGCAGCGAAGACTCGGAAGGCGTCTGGTCGCAATACGCCCAGGCGCTCTTGATCAGCAACGAAATGTTCATGGTGGACTGAGATGCAACGTTTATTCAATCGTCGCGAACTGCTCCGTCGCAGCGGTGCCGGATTCGGAGCGGTCGGTCTCGCTTCGTCGTTGCAACTTACGGCCGACGCCGGGATGGCCAGCATGCCGGCCGGATCGAGCTTGACCCAGGGTGGTTTGCATCATCAACCGAAAGCCAAGCGTGTCATCTTCCTGTTCATGAATGGGGCGCCGTCACACGTCGACACATTCGATCCCAAGCCAATGCTCGCCAAGCACGATGGCGAAGAGCCGAGCGAGGACATCGCGGGCAAGAGCCGCGCGGGTGGATACATGCCATCGCCGTTTCGCTTTGCTCCTCACGGCGAGAGCGGTGTGGTGATGAGCGAACTGTTCCCGCACCTTGC
>JARFQX010000649.1 GCA_029287555.1 Rubripirellula sp.
CGTCATCGCTAAGGACGTCGTAGGCTTCCTGGATCCGCTTGAACTTCTCTCTCGCCACCTTGTCGTCCGGGTTCTTATCCGGATGGTATTTCAGGGCGAGCTTTCGGTGCGCCTTCTTGATTTCATCCTTCGAAGCGCCGCGACCGACGCCCAAGGTTTGATAAAGGTCTTCGGCCACAGGCAATCAGTACGGTTTCTTGTTGTCTTGAATTCTTCCCACGTCCGCTTCGCTTTGTAGCGGGATTCGTTCGATTTTGGTAGCTGCCACGCAGTGGCAAGTTGCAAGTTGCAAGTTGCAAGCGGCGAGGGGCGAGTTGCGAGCGGCGAGTGGCAAGTTGCGAGTGGCGAGGGGCGAGGGGCGAGGGGCGAGGGGCGAGTGGCGAGCGGCGAGGGGTTCTTGCCGGCGTTTGCATTGGTCGGCGAAAAAGTGGATCACCATCTCGCTTTGGCCGCATGCTCCCGATGCCTATCTTAGCCCCGATGCCTAAGGTAGCGGCAAACCGATTGTGACCTGGTCAGCCTTGGCGACGACCTCGATTCCCGCTGGCAGTGCATAGCGTTGGGGAGGAGTGGAGCTGAGCGTTTGGGCGACTTGCAGCCAATGGGATTGCGTCATTTTGCCCCGCGGCCAATCCGCCTGAGTCCACAGCATTTGGATCGCTGCAATCACGATTGCGGGTTCCGCGTCGCGATCGCGTCGAAGGGTCATTGGCTCGAGGCAGACCAGGTGCTCGTCCAACCACTGGGCTGCCAGGCGATCGATGATTTGACGCCACTGGCGCTGACCGGCGACGGCACGCCCGATCGCCTCGGAGGCGTGCGGGTAGCGCGACTCGATAACGGGAATCAATTCATGGCGAATCCAGTTGCGTCCATAGCCGAGGTCAAGATTCGAGGCGTCTTCGCGCCACGAGATGCCCGCATCATTGAGTGCTGCCCGAATCAATTGCCGGCTTGTGCCTAACAACGGCCGCACCAGCACCAAATCGGTGTCGATCGCGCGCGGGCTGCCGATCCCCGCCAGGCCAGCCGGTCCGGTGCCTCGCATCAGATGATGCAGGACCGTTTCGACATTGTCGTCAGCGGAATGGGCCAGCGCGAGGTAGCGAGCGCCGGCACGGTGCGCGACGTCTACCAGGAACTGCAGCCGTGCCGATCGCATCGAGGCTTCGTCACTGCGTGGTGTTTCGGCTCGCCCGCACCGACACCGCAAATCGAGCTCGCGTGACAAGGCGACCACCGATTCCTGGTCGTCATCCGAAGCTCGCCCCCGGAGTCGGTGATTGAAGTGGGCAACCAGGAGAAAGCCTCGCGGTGGCGTGGTTTCGCCAGCGGCCGGTTGACGGAGGGACGCCAAGGCGTGGGTCAGGGAGACGCTGTCGGCGCCACCGCTACAGCCGATGACGACGCCCAGGTCGCGCCACCGATCGGGTGGCCAACTCCGCGCCACCTCGCCGAGCAACTGCTGCCATGGGTCGGCGCCGGCCAAATGTTGATCTCCGTTGTTTCAATGGGGCAGGCGAGCTGTTACGCTTGAAATCCGCTGGCGTTCCTTCGGGAATCGGCCGGCGTTTCCCCTTCAAGATTAACAACTCCTCTGGACAACAGAATCACCAGCGTCATCGTGCCCGTGCCTCTTCGAGGCCCGCCGCGAAGTGCCGGCACGTCGATCCTCCCCCCATTTTTTCATGCTTTGGCCCCTGATCGTTTCGGTCCTGCTTCGCCTGATGATCATCCGCGAGCGAATTTCGTCGGGATTGCCATCGGTTGTCGGGCCGTCTTTCGCCTCGAGATGGTTGCTGGCGTTCGCCTCACCTTCGGGGAACGCCGCACGCTGCGGGGTGGATGACGATCTTGTCGGGTCGCATCGGTTGACCCCAATGGCAAACGATGCGCCGCTGCACGCTTCGGCGAATGACTTGCTTCGCGGTGGGGTTCACCCGTTACGGCGTCCCTGGTCGAGCGATGATCGTCGGTGGTTTTCGAGTCCTCGGTTTCGAGGACAGCTTCATGACGCCCACCACCATCCTTTATTGCCTGATCTCGTTGTTGGCGGGATCGGCCCTGACCTTCGGACTCTTCAAACTCAACGAGGCCAAACGTCGAGCCAAGCTTGACGAAGAATCCCAGCGGTTGCTCGATTCAACTCGCCAACAGGCGGAGACTCAGCGTAGTCAGTTGATGCTCGACGCCAAAGAGGCTGCGTTGACCATCAAGGCAACGGCCGAAGAGGAAGCCGCCGCGGCCCGCAAAAGCCAACTGCTGCGCGAACAAAAACTCGATCGCCGCGAAGAGCAATTGCAGCAGCAGGAAGAGGCGTTTCGTAAACAGCAGCGGGGTCTGGAGGCGAGTCAAACCCGCTTGGCGACCCAGTTGAAGGGCCTCGCCTCTCAGCGGGAGCAACTCGAAAAGACCCTCAAGGAGCAGACCGCCGTGCTCGAACAAGCCAGCGGCATGACCCGCCAGCAGGCTGCCGAGAAGTTGATGCAGGTATTGGACAAGGAACTTGAGAACGAACGTGGCACGGCGTTGCTTCGCCACAAGCGGCAACTCGATGAAATGGTCCAGGCCCAGGGTCGCGAGATGCTGCTGACCGCGATCCAACGGTATGCTTCGGCGCACACGGCCGAATCGACGACCAGCACGGTGGACGTCCCGACCGATGACATGAAGGGGCGAATCATCGGTCGTGAAGGCCGCAATATCCGCGCGTTTGAAAAGGCGACCGGGGTCGATGTGATCATCGATGACACCCCCGGCGTCGTCATCGTCAGTGGGTTTGATCCGGTGCGCCGTGAAGTCGCCCGACAGTCCCTCAATCACCTGATCGCCGATGGGCGAATCCACCCGTCCAAGATTGAAGAGGTCGTCGAGGATACCACCCAGAAGATCAACGACGTCATCCTGCAGAAGGGACGCGAAGCGGCCGAGGAGGTCAACGTCCAAGGACTCCATGAGAAGATCCTGCGGATGCTCGGGCGGCTGCATTTTCGCACGTCGTACAGCCAGAACGTGTTGCGTCATAGTGTGGAAGTCGCTTTCGTCTCGGGTCTGGTCGCCGAGATGTTGGGAATGGACGCCGACCTGGCACGACGCTGTGGACTGCTGCATGACATTGGCAAGGCGGCCGACCACGAATTGGAGGGAGGGCACCCCAAGATCGGCGCCGACCTGCTGCGGCGACACAACGAAGCCCCCGAAGTGGTGCACGCGGCGCTGGGTCACCATGATGAGATCGTCACCGAGTATCCCTACACGATGTTGGTAGCCGTGGGCGATGCCTGCAGTGCCAGTCGACCCGGGGCTCGCCGGGAATCGCTCGAACGCTATGTCAAGCGGATGGAAGAACTCGAGTCGATCGCCTGTCGGTTCGAAGGCGTGCGGCAGGCGTTTGCGATCAGCGCGGGGCGTGAGCTTCGCGTCATCATCAACAGTGACAAGGCGAGTGACGAACAGGCAGCCACGATCTGCCACAACATCGCCAAAGCGTTTGAGTCCGAGTTGACCTATCCCGGTGAGATCAAGGTGACCGTTGTTCGCGAGAGCCGATTTACCGAGACGGCGCGCTAGTGGGTGATGAGCTGGTCGCGATTTGAGAGCAATCGAAGGCACGACGCGATTCGTTCACGCTTGACAGCGCGAACGCTCGGCGCTATGTTCGCCAGCTTGCAGTTAGCTTGTTCGCCGCCCCTCCGCACCGTCTTTCTCCGCCAACTGGCCGCGGACTGATCGTGATGGAATGATCCGACGCTGACACTGGATCCAAGACCGGAGATGGGCCGATCCACGTAGAGACCGACTCGTTATGAGCGTCGATTTAGAGGCAATTGCCCAACGCGGGCGTTGCGACGTTTCCAGTTTGCGACTTGCCATTCCACTTCTGGAACAAGGTTACTCGCCACCTTTCTTGGCCAGGTACCGCCGGGATGAGCTCGGTGGTATTGATGAGTCGAGCCTGTGGGCGTTGGCCACAGCCTTGCAGTCCGAGCGACACGTGCAAGGCCGCCGCGAGGAATTGATCGAGACTTGGCAGCGAACGAGTCTCCAAGATCCGGCGATCGGCAATGCGATTCGCAAGTCGAATTCGTTGCGGATGCTCAGTCGCCTGAGCCGTCGCCTCAAACTAGAATCGAATGACGCGGCCGATGACTCGGTCCGCCTTGCCGTTCGCCTGCTCAATCCGCAGAAGGGCGATGGAAAGGACGTGTCCGAGCTAGCCGCGCGGGTTGAGGGAATCTCCGACCCGGCGGCTGCCGTGGCGGGTGTGGACGCGGCTCTGGCAAAACGTCTCGCCGGCGACCCGCGGATGATGGCTGCGGCGGTCCGGTGGTTGAGCAAGCACGCCAAGATCCATATCGCCAACATCCATGATCCGCACCTGCCCGGCCCGGACGCCGATGAAGAAAGCGGCGATCCGAAACCGAAGTCGGACTCGGCTGCGAAGTCGGCCCCGGCTGCGAAGTCGGCCCCGGCTGCGAAGTCGGACGCGGCTGGGACGTCGGACCAGCCCGTTGGTGTCGCGAGCAGCCCGGAAGCTGCCGAGGCTCAGCCGGCGGCTCCGGATCCCGCCCAAGCGGACGCTGCCAGCGGTCATCCAGACGCCGATTCGCCGGCTGCTACCGACTCGGCCGCTGCTGTCGACTCGGCCCTTGGCCAAGCCCCACCGGATCGAGCGGAGGTTGAATCGGCCGGTCCGCAGACTCCCGTCAATCCGGATGCTCCGCCGCCCGAACCGGCTCAGCCGACGGCTGGGGGCTCCGATGCTTCGCCTCCGCCGACGGAAACCTCCGGTGAAACCGACTCAACGGGCGCCGCGGAGCCTGCCGAAACACTGGAGCCTGCCGAAACATCGGAGTCCGCCCCCGGTGATGCAGTGGCGGGCAACGAGCAAGCCGAGGCGAGCACCGACGCGGCAAACGCTGGCGGGTCCAAGAATGAGCCTGCGGCGGCCAAGGGAAAAGGAAAACCCAAGTCGAAAGGGGCCGCGGCGAAGTCCGCCGCCAAAAAGCAGAAGAAGATCTCGCCTCGACAGCGCCGTCGACGCTGGCTGATCGGCGTTCTCAAGCCGCTGGAAGGGAAACGTTTCGGCGGCGATAAACTCAGTGCTTTCCAGATCGTGATGCTCGGCCGCGCGCTGCGAAGCCAAGTTGCGGAGTGTTCCTTCGAATATGACGCCACCAAGCTGGTCGCCGAGTTGCAGCGAGCGGCCGGCACGATTAACCGCGCATTGGAGCCTCAGCTCAAGCAAATCGTGCTCGACCATGAGGCCGACATTCGCGAGGCCGCCGAGGCTGCCTGGTGGGACGATCTGCACGAAAAGGCGTCGGCGCGGTTGGTAACCACGACGGCCGATCATTTGCGCCGACATGTCAATCGCGGACCGGTCGAAGCCAAGGTGGTGATGTCGATCGATGCGGTAGGCCCGCGCACCGCGGCGACCTCCATCGTTTGCGCCGACGGCAGAATCCTGCACAACGAAGACCTCCCGTGTCAGCTTTCCTCGGCGCTTCGATCCCAAGCGGTCGCCCGCATGGGCGAATTGATCCACAGTTACCATGTCGACTTGATCGTGGTCAGCAACGGTCCATCCCGGCGAGGCACGCTGATTGCACTCGGTGACTTGATTTCGCAGTCGCCGGACAAGTCGGTTCGCTGGACGTTGGCCGATCGCACCGGGGCGGACGTCTATTCCGGAAGCGGCGTGGCGGACGAAGAGATGCGCTCGACACCTCGTCGTTTTCGCGCCGCCTCCTGGCTGGCTTTCTCGGTCCTGCAGCCTGCCCAGGCACTCGCGAAAATCGATCCGTTAAAACTGCGGTTGAGTTCATTCCAACGTGAACTGGCCGACGAGGCGCTTGCCGAGGCGCTCGAGGACGTGATGACCAGCGGGGCCTCGCGAGGAGGCGTCGACGTCAACTCGGCGCCCGTGTCTTGGCTGATGCGTCTGCCGGGCGTCACTTCCGAGGTGGCTCAGTCCATCGATCGGGCGCGTCGCGAGGAACTGTTTCACTCCCGCCGGGAGGTCAGTGAGTTGCCTGATTGGCAGAGCGTCACCTCCAGCCGCCAAGCCTTGCCGTTCCTTCGTGTGTTCAATAGTGAAGAAGTGTTGGATGGCACGCTGATCCATCCCGATGACTACCCGCTGGCAAAGAAGTTGGCCTCGGCCTTGGAAATCGAATTGCCCCCGAAGGCTCCGCCTGGCTACGAGCCTCCCGACTTCTCTGAGCCAACCGACACCGCCGCCGAGGCCCCGATCGCTGAAGCGCCATCGGAGTCCAAGCCGATTCCGGTCGAGGACTTCAGCAA
>JARFQX010000701.1 GCA_029287555.1 Rubripirellula sp.
GAGAATTGCGAGGTGGAGAAGGAGTTGGCGATTAAACGCATGCTTCTGCTGCAAGGCGTCACGCTCAGCATCGGCGGGATTCCGCTGATCTACCTCGGCGAAGAATGGGCGATGCTGAACGATTACGACTTCATCAAGGACCCCGCGAAGGCGGGCGATACCCGTTGGGTGCATCGCCCCAAGATGCGGTGGGAATTCCTCGCGGAGCTCGATGGAGGGAGCGAGTCGCAGGAAGGTTCCATTCGCAAGGAGGTCTTTCAGTCGTTGCGCCGGATGATCGCGGTTCGCAAATCGTTGCCGCCGCTGGCCGGACAAAGTATGGATTTGATCGCGACCGGCAATTCCAACGTGCTCGGCTTCGTGCGGTTCCATGAGAGCCACCGGTTGATCGTGCTGGCAAACTTCTGCGAGCGGCAGCAGTCGATTTCTGGAAATGTTCTGCGCACCGCTGGCCTCGGGCGGTTCTTCGAGGATGCGATCTCGTCGATCACCTATCCCACCAGCGAAGCTATCTCGCTGGAACCTTATCAAATCGCCTGGTTGAGACGCGTCTAATGGTGGATCGCCCAAGTGTACTGGCATCCGACATGGATGGCACTTTCATTCCGCTCGATGGAAACGAGGAGAACCAGCGAGATCTGGGGGTGTTGACCGATGAACTGCGTCGCCACCGTGTTGAGTTGCTCTACGTGACCGGTCGGCATTTCGACTTGGCGATGGAGGCGGTTCGCCGGCACGCTTTGCCTTTACCTGCCTGGTTGATCTGCGACGTTGGTACGTCGATCTATCACCGTGACGAAGACGACGAATACAGGCTCGAGGAACCGTATGCGAAGCACCTCGACGAGATCGTGGATCAAATGGATGTGAATCGGCTTCACGAACAGTTGTTGGGCATCGAAGGCTTGGTCCTGCAGCCGCCGGAGAAACAGGGAAGGTTCAAACTGAGTTACGATTGCGATGCGCAGCGACTGATAGAATTGACCCAGCAAGTGCTTGAAACGCTTAGCCTGACTGGGGCACCTTATCGCGAGATCGCCAGTGTCGATCCCTTCACCGGCGGCGGCTTGATCGACCTATTGCCGCGTGGCGTGTCCAAGGCATACGCGTTGGAGTGGTGGGTGGAAGAACACGATCGCCCGTCCAACGCGATCATCTTTGCGGGTGATTCAGGAAATGACTTGGCCGCGCTCTCGGCTGGTTATTGCAGCATCGTCGTGGGCAATGCACGCTCGGCAGTGATCGATCAGGTCGCCAAGGCGCATCAGGAAGCGGGCTGGCACGATCGTTTGTTCCTTGCCAGTAAACCGGCGACCAGCGGTGTCCTGGAGGGCCTTCGCCACTTCACGGCACACCATCCCTAGGCTGACCTCGGCGAACGTACTTACGCCCCTAGTCTGGGACAGGCTCGGCTGCAACTGTAGGTCAGCCTGTCCTCAGGCTGACACACGTCGGCAGCTTCGCTGCCTGTCCAGAGGAAAGACTACGAGTCTGGGACAGACTCGTCTACAGTTGACGTCAGGCTCGACCGTGCCTCCGCCTGTCCTCAGGCTGACACGTCGGCAGCTTCGCTGCCTGTCCAGGGAAGAAAAATACGAGTCTGGGGTCCGACTCGGCTACGGTTGTAGCAGTTCCTTGATCTTCGCGTAAATCTCTTTGGCGGTCTGTTCGCCGGCGCCGGTTCGAATCAGCTGCACGGTACCTTCGCGATCAACCACAACGACGTGGGGAATGCCGCGAACGCCGTATTCGGATGACATCTCGCTTTCCTTCGG
The DNA here is from genome assembly GCA_029287555.1 of Rubripirellula sp. Taxonomy (GTDB): domain Bacteria; phylum Planctomycetota; class Planctomycetia; order Pirellulales; family Pirellulaceae; genus Rubripirellula. The sequence continues at coordinate 1,776 of JARFQX010000701.1, forward strand.
CGTGACGAATACCGGGTGCGAGAGTTGATGATGCTCCAGGAACTTGCGGAGCGTCTCTTGCTCTTCCTCCGGCGCGACGTCATCATCGGCTCTCGAGGCCCGACCGTTCAGATCATCCCAGGCAAAGTTGTAATACTGCGTCACGCCGACGATTTCGAACCCGGATTCGCCAAACTCTTCCCGCCACTGTTTCAGGTGCGGGAACGTGGCGATGCAGGGACCGCACCACATCGCCCAGAAGTCGATCAGGACGACTTTGCCCTGGAACGCATCTTGGTTCATCTCGGGCACGTTCACCCAAGCCTCGATGTCCCAATCGGGCATCGGTTTGCCAACGAGTGATTCCGCCGGTTTGGCTGCTTCCATTCGCTCCTGGTGCGCGCGGATGCGGCGCAGGATTCCTTGCAGTGATCGATTCCGCAGCGCCAACGGGTTCAGCTTCTTGCTGACCAATTCGATCCGCTGTTCGGTGCCCTCCGGATCGTCCTGTCCCCAGCGGGTAATCATCATCCACTGGGTCTCAGCGTACGCGTTCTGGATCGGAATCGATGATGGGTATTTCTCGATCGCCGCCGATGCGCACGCATCCATCGACTCGATGCACTCTTCCCGCCAGAGATCGTTATGTGGATCTTCACTTGTCAGTGACCGCAACATGCTGAGCAGCATTTGCGCCGTTTCTTCATCGGCTTGATCGGAACGATTGAGTTCAATCAGTTGTTGAACGCTGCCTTCGACCAACTTGCGGGCCTCGTCGTTGTCTCCTTTCTCGGCGAGTACCTGGGCCTTCATCACGGCCAATCGAGAGAGTGGAAAGGTGGTTCGCGGATCGTCGCTGTTCTCGGCAACCGCAGCCAGGGCTGCGTACGCCTCTAGCACGGCCGCGGCGTAATCCTGGCTTGAAGCCGACTCACGCAGGCTCCGTAGTGTCATCCAGAGCCCCAACTGATTTTCGGCAACATTCACGCGCCGGATTTGAAAATCCAGCAGCTTGCGAAGTTGTTCCGTCGCCTCACGGTCGCGATCCTCCTCCTGGAACCTCGAGGCCAATCCATCGCGGAGGATCTGACGATCAATGGAATCCGGGGCTTCCGAAACCTTTGCTTCGACGAACTCACGGGCCTGATCGAGATCGGTCTCCATCAACCCGCGGAGTTGAGCGTAAAGTCTACGAAACTCATCTTGATCGCTCGATTCCTGCGCATAGCCAAGGGGCAAAGCGAACATCCAGGCGATCAATCCACAGCAATGAATGATCCTTGACGCATTCGATGTCGACATCTCAGTCAATCTCCGCAACCTTGACATGATTCTGTTTCCTAACCGCCCTACCCAAATCGTAGCGAATTCAAGCCACGCGTCGAACGCGACTTCGCGCAATTGATGGGCCAGGGGTTCCCATTGCGAGGCTGTCGATGGGGCCAGCGCGAAGAAGAGAAACGCGCAAAGGCGTGAGAGACGCTGGGCCGCAGGGAAAAGTCATGCTTACCTGGCGCGAATCACTCGACCAGGGCAACGGTGCGTTTCTGTTGTGCGCTTAGCGCGGCGGAATCGACAATCTGCTGTCCAATGCGACTGATCTCTGTCGACAGGGGGCCTTCGACGGTGCCACCCTTGTGGATCACGTCGACCATGTACTGGATCGGATTTTGCAGCGGCGGCGACAGCGGATCGGGCTCGATCCATT
>JARFQX010000727.1 GCA_029287555.1 Rubripirellula sp.
GTGCACCTCGCGGTTTGCAACTGGCACATCTTTTGTCGGAGGGCGGGCCGCAAACCTCGCAGGGCGCACGGAAAGACCCTCCCCTCGCTTAGGCTCGACCCTCCCGCAAGCGGGAGGGTAGGAACATCGAAGACCGCGAAATTACTATCGCCTTGGGCATGGATGACTACACAAGTCCGACAGCACAGAATCACCCTCCGCCTGGGCATTTGGTGTCTACAGAAATTCGAGGGCAACAGAAACACCCTCCCTCCGGGTGGGTCGCGCCTAAGCGAGGGGAGGGCCCGCGCTTCGAAGAACGTCTCGCCTTCACACGATGACACCGTCGATATCAGATCGATTCCGAACCAGAACGCTATGCCGACTACAAACTGCGAGGTGCACTCCTCGCACAGCTCCCCGAGCCCGACGGGTAACTTCCCCGAGCCCGATTGGCAGAATCCCGGGGTCGAGACGGCGAGCGAGCACTCAGCCCGAGTTTCACGAAGCCAGTGGATCAGGTCTCGAGCATCATTCGGTTCGAGCCGCTTCTCAGGACGTGGCCGTCTCGGAGTGCGTTTCGACAGCGCTACCCCGCCGCCGCCGTCGACGTGGTTTGGCGTTGCTCCATTCCTTGGTGAGTGTCTCGAAGACTTCCGGCGACTCATAGCTAACGATGTTCTTGCCCTCCGGCATGGGGCCAATCAATCCACGAAAAATGGGCATGCCGCGCAGCGCCAGATCGGTGCTGCAATCGTCCGTGCCGATTTGGACGTGCATCGCCATGAGTGGATCGCAAGTTGGGTAATCGCGGATCATCAGCGATCCATCGCGACCTCGGGTCACGATGCGAAACGTGTCTTTTTTTGCCATCGGTGCCTCGGGAGGAGTAGGCGATCGGAAATGGGGAGGGGACCACAGGGCGCCAAAACGCCAGGAAATAAGGCCGAGAACCAAGGGATCACGCAGGACTGGAGTGCCGAGCGTCAACGCAAACCAGAACACACACGTAGCGAGGGAGAGAGACTACAGGTTGTTCAATCAGGACTGGCTCACGTCGACGCTCAGACACTCTCAGCACCATGGAGCGGGAGGGCGCGTCCAGGAGCTTGGTTTCTCGAGACTCGGCATCTCGGCTGGTGCGGTCGGATAACAAGCTCATCGACGCGGGATTGCTTGCAATGCGAAGAAAGTTCTCCGTGACCTCACACGGCGATTGACAGGTGGAATGATTACATCTCGCACGGGTGTTGTTGGCGGTCGCCCGCGTCATCAAAGGACCATGGGTTACAACGCCGTCGCCAAGCAAAGGCCTAACAATCGCACCCGATCCCATCGCCGCCACGATCCCATCGCCGCCCCGGGCCCATCGCCGCCCCCGGCCTTTGCTCGAGCGTGTAATTCAGCCCCTGGGTTCTGACGGACCCGGCCATTCATCTGCCGGCCCTGCGGGCCTGTTCGTCGCTCAAACGCCGTGCCGAACAGCATGACGTCCGACTCCTTTTCCGCACCCTTCACCCTTCACCCTTCACCCTTCTAACCTCCCCTTGCTAGAGGGCTCACGCGGGGGCTGGATCGCGGAGAAATCCGGAAAATGAGAATTTTTGACGGCCGACCGTCAAGATTTAACGGTTGCCAGGTCGATATCGGTTGTGACGAGGACCGAGTTAGTCCACACCTCTATCGCTATCCTCCCCCGACGCCTGGATGTGAAGGCAACCAAGATGAACGGCAAAGAAACCAATCGACATCCGATCCAAAGCATCGCCCTGTCGCTTGCGGCGGGTCTCTGCCTGGTAGGCGCCACTGGTTGCCAGGTCTCGCTTAACGGACAAACCCTGCCGAGCCCGTATTACCTTCAGGACGACGTGCAGTACTTCCCGGCTGGGCCGGAGTTCAAACTGCCGCGTGAGGCCGCCGCATTGAAGGCCGCCCGAGCCGAAGAGAAACTCAATCGCCGATAGCCCACACCGACGGGCCGCCCGAGTGGTCGACCGCTAAGATTCGTCGATCGCTCGAAGGAACGATGCGGCGACATGCTCGTAATCGCAGTAGTCGCTCTCGTTGAAGTAGAGTTCCAACTCTCGTTTCGCAGACTCTTCGCTATCGCTGGCGTGGACAAGATTCATTTGTCGACTGCTGCTGTAGTCGCCGCGAATCGTCCCCGGCGCGGCTTTCAGCCCGCTGGTTGCCCCCAACATCTCCCGGACCACATTGACCGCCTCGAGTCCGTCGACCGCCAGTGCGACGATCGGTGCGGAGGTGATAAACTCCTCAAGGCTGGGATAGAACGGTTTCTCCACGTGCTCGGCGTAATGCTGGCGGGCGAGGTCCGGAGTGACGCGAATCATCTTCATCGCGATGATGCTCAATCCTTTTTCTTCGAAGCGGCCGATCACCTTGCCCATCAACCGCCGCTGGACGCAGTCCGGCTTCAATAGAACCAACGTTCGTTGCATCTCGTTCTTGCTCCCGTTGTGACCCAAATCGTTGCCAATCAACGCGAGTATCTTGCCAGCGACCTTTCCTTTTGCCAATGGCGACCGACCATGAAACCGTCGTCGATGTCCCGCAAAAAAGTCGCTTCGAATTGAAAAGTAGCTTTTCCGGGGAATATTCGTCGCACACGTACACGACTCGACGCGACACAACGTGGCACCATCCGCGTCGGCAATACTCGAACGGAGAGTGTCCGAGAATTGGAAGTAGGCCGAATCAAGCGAAGCGCCGATCCGGCACCGAACAACGGAATTTCCGGATACGCTCCACTATCGTTTCGTCGATGCTGAGTTCGGTTGGTAAATCACACCATCACTCGATTCGCTCGGGCGCTCGGCCAATTCCACCGTTGGGCGCGAGGCGAATGGATTCCGAATTACAGGCCCGGGATCGACGCCTCTTTCCGCTTCTTCCCGCGACCAACGGTGAGCGATTGTTGGTTCGATCGGCCCAGATGCGGCCCCGAGACGATGGGGGCGACCGTTCGAGGAAAGCACACTTTGGGCTCTCGGTTTAGCAGCCGAAGCATAGGTCGGACGGCTGGCCGTCGGCTGATAGCCTTCGGTTTCCGCCAAGCTTGATTCGCGGTCCGGACGTTCTTCTGCGCCAGCGGAATCGAGCATTCCCGCAAGTTCGCTCTTCGAAGGATTCTTCGCAGCGACACTTCCGGCGACGTTCGCCTCGGTTGCCGAGGGGGCTCGGAAAAGGCGGGTCTTGGGGGGATCGATCGCCACAGCGTCACGAGCCGAAGGGGGCGCGGCCGGGGCCGAAGGGGTTGGGGCGGACTGTTCTTGGAGATTCAGCGTGTCGGCGTTCTGTGTGGTCGGGCCGAAGTCGGGCGAGGC
>JARFQX010001026.1 GCA_029287555.1 Rubripirellula sp.
TCGCAAATTCAGCAGCCCGTGGACCATGTTCTGGATCGGTGACTTCGTTGATCCGGCGTGCATCATGAAGCACTGCGAATAGAGAGACGACTTCGACGCTGGCCCCGGTCTCTTCTGCCAGTCGCAGGCCGTTCTCAAGAACTCTGGCCCAATGCGCAACACCGTGATCGCCGCCCAGAGGAAGGGCGTAGTCTTCAAGGATGGCGTTTAGGACCGGCTTCAGCATTTCGTTTCAGCGAGAAAAATAACGGACTAACCACATCGTCCCGGTCAGCAACAAACTGATAACGATGCAAGTGACGACTGGAAAATAGAACTTGAAATTCTCACCCTCAATTCGGATGTCGCCCGGCAGCTTGCCCAGCCATGGAATCGACGGTGCAAGCAACCAGACCGCACCGATGCCAACGATGATCAAGCCTACAAGAATCAAAATCCAAGCCGGATGCTGCATCACTTCTTCTTTCCGGTCTTCTTCTTGGCTTGGGGCGTCTGCTTCTGCATCTTCTTTTGCAGGTGAGCGAACTTGCTGGCTGGCTTGCGGGCGGTTCGTTGTCTGCTTTTGACCATGATTATCCTCCTCCCTGCAATTCTACCGGGAGCGATTTGGGCGGGGTAGAATGCGATGTGATCAACCTTGGAGAGCCAAATGACGATTTCACGCCGGCAATTCTGTGGAGCACTCGGAGCAACGTTTGCAGCAGCGAATGCAAGTCTCTTCGCCGCCGACACCGACCCGGAGCCACTTCGAGTCATTGCTTACAACATCTACGGCCTGACCGGTTGGCCAAAGCAGAGGACACTCGCTCAAAAAGCCGTCGCTAAAGGCCAGATGGCGAAGCGGCTTGCGATGGAATTGGCTCTCTACGAGCCGGATATAATCAACTTCTCCGAATCACCCAGCAAAGAACTGACCATCGAAGTCGCCGAACTGCTGGGAATGAACCACGTCCGATTCCCCAGCGGAGGCAACTGGCCGGGCACGTTGCTGAGCAAGTTTGAGATCACTGAGTCTCAGAATGTTCCCATGAAGGGGCAACGGCCCAAGGATTTGTTCACAAGACACTGGGGCCGGGCCACGATCAAGCTCCCGAATGGTAATCCACTGATCGTTCACTCGGCCCACTTATACCCGACTTCCGATCCCACGATTCGATTGAAAGAGGTGCGGGCAATGATCGAATCGATGGAGCCGGATCTTGATGCTGGCCGGTTGATCCTGCTGATCGGCGATCTTAACCACGGCCCTGACACCGAGGAATACAAACTTTGGATTGACGCTGGCTGGGTGGACACGTTCGCCAAAGTCGGCGAGGGCGAAGGTCCGACGATCAAGGCCGATATTCCGAAATGGCGGATTGATTACGTTATGGCCGCTGGCCCGATCGCGGATCGGGTGATTGAATCGAGCCCCCTGTTCGAAGGAGCGTTTCGGCTGAACATCAACGACAAGCAGTCGTTTTCATTGAGCGATCATTTGCCACAGTTGGCTGTGTTTGAGTGACTTGAATAGAGCCGCATACGACGAGACCGAGATGACTGATTCCACACGAGACTTCTTTGACACACTGGCCAAGGTACTTATTCGGTGTTGGCTACTCGGGACATTGCTACTCTTGTTCTCGTTTGTCGTGTTCATGCTGACCGGCAAGATAATTGACGACCTTCATGGACGCTGGTTTGGTGTGACTCCACACGAGTTGGACCTGATCATTTACTGCGGCATGGGCCTACACAAACTCGTCGTGAACGTCTTCTTCCTGTTTCCGTGGCTGGCAATCCGATGGGTGTTGTGGAAGGAAAGGGAAAAAACTGCTTAAGACGTAACGAGTAATGAGAAACATCGTTCCAGATCTGTTGTGGATCAGCAGCGCCCTCGATGTTGCTGACCTCACCCCGATTCTTGATGCAGGAATTGAAGCTGTTGTCGATCTGGCTTTGAACGAGAAGCCTGCCCAACTTACCCGTGATTCGATCTACTGTCGTTTTCCGTTGAACGACGGCGGCGGCAGTCCTTCCCAGCATTTGCGTGCCGCCGTCGATGGTGTTGAATCGCTCATTTCGACTCATACACCAACGTTTGTCTATTGCAGTGCGGGGATGAGTCGGTCGTTCGCCATCACCGCCGTAGCGTTAGCTCGGTTCCGAGGCCAAAAGCCGAAAAATACATTGGTGGCTCTGGCAAGCGGCCAACCGCATGATGTGTCTCCGATTTTGTGGGGCGACATCTGCAAGGCGTGCGATCATGAGACTACAAGCCGTCGGGAGACCGTTCCATTTGCCTTCTTTGATGAGACCACCGGCAGCGATGATCTCTTCGTGGAGCCTGTAGGCATCGCCGCCTACCACCACCAGCCGGGCGTGAGCGATCATCGCTGGCGTGTCGATAATGTCGTTGGAGACAACCCTTGCTGTCACTCGCTGGAGCTTCGACCGGCCTTTCTCAGCCCAGACTTCCGCACGCAGCAGCCGCAGGCACATTTGAGGCAGTCGGTGGTTGAGGTGTACTAGCACCACATCGTCCCGTCCCTTGCTCACCGACTCGCTGAAAGTGATCGGACGAATCTCTTTGGTGTGGGGATGCTCCAGCCCCTCGGCACATGCCGCCCAGCTTCCCTTGAGTGCTGGGAGTTGGAAGCACGGCTGGCCATCCTCGGTTTTCGCTGGGATCAAAGGCGGCTGACCGGCTAGATGCAGTGCGACCGTTACAACTTTTGAAATGTCTTCTGGTGAGAAGCGAAGTTCCAGGCGAGTCTCCCGATACTGCTCCATTAGGGCTTAAACAATGGAAACCGACCAGACAACAACGATAGCGGAGGTGAAGAGAGAGATTGAGCGGTTTGTTGAGGCACGCGACTGGAAGCGGTTCCACGACCCGAAGAATCTCGCTATGGCACTCGCTTCTGAGGCAGGAGAGCTACTTGAGCATTTCCGCTGGGTGAAGAATGATGAATCGCTCGCCGTCGCAAGCGAGAAGGAGAGTGCCGAAGCAGTCGCGAGCGAACTTGCTGACGGCGATCTTTGCTCTAGAGTTCACAACAATTTGCGGAATAGATGTCACGCAAGCAGTCAATCGCAAGCTCAAGCTCAACGAAGAGCGGTATCCGGTCACGTTTCATTTCATGGTCAACCATCTAACCCGTGGGAATCAGCTAGCACGACGCCGGCACGCGGAGGGACTGCGTGAGTGGGCTCGGCTTCAGGAACTGCCGATCATTGCCGCCGGGGACTACAACTTTGACTTCGACTTCCGCAACCTAACCGGCAATCAGGCGATGTCGATCTTCATGCGGCGGGAAGCGAACGACGGCGGCAAGTTTGTCTGGGACTGGATCATCCCCAGTGTCGCATCTGAGGTTGAAGGCGAAGACGACACAACTCGACGGATCGGCCTGATTGGCGAGCTAATTGACACGAACTGGGACGGCAATGGCACGGACGACAATTTCCGCGACTCACTACTCGATTTCGTTTTCCTCGGCCAAGGTGCGAGGGACTGGGGAGCCACCTCGACCGTGATCGTGCGTTCAGGTGACTTTCCCGATGATGAGGCTACGAGCGACCATCGCCCAGTGGAGGCTGTGTTGGATCCGGGTGGGATGTCGGTCGATGTTGGCGGGCCGAGGGAGTAGGACCTGTCTCTTATACACATCTGACGCTGCCGACGAATCGAGTCGCGGGGGGGGGGGGGGGGGGGGGGGGGGGG
>JARFQX010001035.1 GCA_029287555.1 Rubripirellula sp.
GCCCCAAATCGCACCGATCGGCTGCATTCGCGTGCGGGTAACACGATCCTGGATTTCACTGGTAATCTGGCTGACCCGGTTTGTCACCGCAGCGAGACGGGGGCTTTCTGAGACCTCGTTGCACTGAAACAAAGCGTTCCGAGCCAACACCAGTTCACCTGCAAAGTCCATCAATTCGTCCAGCAGACCAACGTCGACGCGGATACTGGTCGACTCGCCCGCCTTGCCCCGTTGGTCCGGCGGAGTGGACTGCGATGTTTGGGCCACAGCCGATTCGTCATTCGATTCGCGGTCGGCATCACTCGGCGACGAAGTCATCGGTTCCAACGCTTCGTCGTTGTCAGACTTTTCGTCGTCAGCTTCGTCGTCGTCAGCTTCGTCGTTGTCAGCTTTGTCGTCGCCAGGCTTGGCTGGGGCAGGTTTGGCTGGGGCAGGGACTCGCGTTCGGGATTCGGCCGCGTCCATGGGCGATGGTTCCGGCGTTTGATCGACGCCTTGACCTGCTCCCTCCTCGGGTGATTCCAACGAAGTCAACGCGGATGGATCGGGTCGCTTCGACGCGGGGGAAGGCTCAACGATCGGCTCTGCGGTTTCGGTGTCGACCAGCAAGGATCGCAGGCTTTGAGCGATTTCTTCGTAATCGCGTTCGCCCTCGCCACCGGATTGCTCGATGCTGCTAAGAATCTCGCGGATTGCATCGGCCATCTGCAACAAACCGCTGGCGATGGATTGATTGAAGGTCAACTCGCCGTCGCGAATCCTACCCAACAGGGTTTCGCCTTCATGCGCCAGCGCGCCGAGTTTGACAAACCCGAAGAAACCACTTGAGCCCTTGATCGTGTGAATGTTCCGAAAGATCCGTCGCAATCGTTCCTCATTGCGCGGATCTTCCTCCAAGGCAACGAGCTCCTGATCGAGTTGATCCAGGTTCTCGTCGCATTCTTCCAGGAAGTCGGCAATGAACTCGTCGTGTTCGCCCATCGAATGTGAATACCATCGGACGCCAGCAGAAGCTGCCCGCGGTCAACCGCAGCCGCGGGACCAACGATGCAGGCTTCAGTGAATGTCGCTTCGGGGAATCGCTGCCGGCGTTCCCGCCCATCATAATCGGTTGACCGAGGGCCGGACGGGCGGCGCGTAACATGGATCCGATCCCCCGTGTACGGTCCCGAGGACGTGAAGGATGGCAGCGATTGCGCCAATATTATCGGTGCGGCGACCATGACCTGCCATGGTGACGCTGAGGCAGCCAATCCGTCCCTGGACTCCGTCAGCACCGCGAGCTTCCTGGGCTTACAGGACCGTCTGCCGCGGCGAGGGGAATTCGGTGGCGAAGATCGTGTGAGACGGCACGTAGGGCCTGGTCGACAACAGGTGTCCAAAGGCGATCACAACGATGACCATCGCAAAGACAGTCAAAGGGTACTTGATGCGGTCCAGCCAGACATTCTGATTAGCGTGAGCCGCGTTTCTCCGACGAACGGATTCCAGGCAATGGCATTGGGAGGTCCAAGGTAGCGACCCTCGAGGAATAGGAAGCCGCGTAGCTGCCTATTTGGGGAATTCCTATTCCAGGAAGCTTACGGCTCGATCAGCGATTCCGCTTCCTCTTGCAGCAATTCGAGCGTCATCCGCCGACTCCAACTCGATCCGTTAGACAACTCTTGTTGACACAGTTCATGTGCTTTCCTCAGTTGAGCAACCGCATCGTCCATCTTGCCGAGCTGGTGCGCGGTCATGGCAAGAAAGTAGCGATTGAGAGCGTTCGAATACGCCCCTTGGTTAGAACTGTCGATGACAGCCGAAAGCGCCTCCCATGCCTCTTCGTAATCTCTCGCGCGAAATAAGGCTCTACCCAGAAAGGATAACGACCACGACTTGTCCCTTGCCTCATGAAAACTGCGTGCGATTGCAACGACGCGTGTGTAATCTTCGAGAGCATCAGCGGACAAACACGCCGGCCAAATCGTGCTGGTTGTAGCTTTACCTGTGTGGATGTTCGGCTCGCCGTATTGCTCCAACAGTTCCTCACAGATCTGCCGGTACTTTTGCAACTCTCCGCTTGCGAGGTAGACAAGTCCGATCTTATACAACTGAATCGTATGCAACTGGTTGCGCCCGAACTGCCACTTGGCACTCGCTTCATCTAGAGTGGCGATCGCCGCAGAACGTTTACCTTGGAGCATCAGAATCGACGCTAAATTTATCGAAGGTTCGATATTGCTATCCGCATTCTCAATTGCTTCTCTGACCAATTGCATGTACCCGTCTCGAAAGCTCGCATCGTCACAATTGGCGACTTTTTCAGCAGATAACAGGTGTTCCATTTCGGGTTCGAGCAAGATGAGCCGCAAATCATTTAAACAGGCATCGAAATCGCCGACTTCGAAATAAGCGAAGGCTCGCCCGAAGTACGAATGGTAATTGTGGCGCCCCGCGAAAATGTCGATTTGCTTTGTAAAGCACTCGATCGCCGCTCGGTAGTCCGACAGGTCACGATAAATCACTGCTTTTAGCTGAAAGGGTCGAACGGGAAAGTAAGGATGGAACAGGTTTCCGCTTAGGCGCTGGCAGGACTGATCACAGTCGGCGAGTGCCAAATCAATTTGATCCTGGCTCCTGTATGTCATGGCACGCCAATAGTAATAATCTGGTGCGTCCGGGTAATCTTCGATTGCCTCGCTGAGTCGCTCAATTGCATCTTCCTTCTCGGCCATTTCCCGTGCCGGATAGTTGTGGATCTCGTAGTCGCGGGCCATACGAATCAGTAGTTCGTTCAGATATTCGCTCGCGGCCGCATACTTGTCGTCATTTCCTTCGCTTTCAGCGATCTGAATTCGACTTTTCGCGATGTCTAGTGCAACGCCGCAGGCCTTGTTCAGGAACCCTACGTATTCTCCGATGGTCGGGTAATCCTTCCGCAACAACTGACACTGGTGAAGCGCTGGCTCCATGTATTTCAATGCCAGTTCCGGCTCGCCATGGTCGTTCAAGAGCGTAGATGGCCAGATAATTTGCCTGACGAATTCTTGCCGTATCGCGCGTCGGGGACGGTGTGACAGCGCCTGCTCGATCAGGTCTGTCGCTTCCATCAGTAGTTGCTTTGCTCGCTGGTAATCGCTTGGATACAAGGCGCGTCCGAGTCTCACTTGCGACATTGCAAACAATTCGAATTCGGTTGATCCCGGCCGATGTCCCTGGTTGCGGAGCCGTTGCCATACCGGCTCCAAAATCGCACCCGCCGCAGCATGTTCTTCTAAGATCAAATGACCTTGCGCTTGACGGATTTGGCTTTCGGTGATCTTTAAACGGTAGCGTTGGAAGTTTTCTGGGTCGCGATGGCAAAGATCTTCGAACTGCTTTTGCTGCGATTGATAGTGCCTGATACCTTCTCGCCTCAGTTCTGTTTCGTCTTCAGAAAACTCCCCATGTCCCCACATCAGAGATAGTGACAGTCGTCCTAACACCGTTGCATACCCGCGGCGAAAATCCCGGTTGTCGGGGTTTTCATTGACCAATTGCTCAAGTTCAGTTGAGGCTTCGCGAAGGATTTCAGAACCCTGTGTCCATTGGCGAGCGTCAACGACTAGATCCCCCAACTGCTGCTTGGCCATCGCCACCTGGAAGCGCACCTCGGGCGATGAGTTTCCCGTGCTTTGCTGAAACTGCTGATAGAACTCGAGTGTGTCTCGCAGAATTTCCTGACGAACGCTTTGAGCTTGCGGTATTTCGGCGAGTACGGGATTGCCCACGTGCTGCATCAGCTTCTCGATCGCGTTCATTGCCGCATCGAGATTCTGCTGGGCTGCTTTGCGCTCTCCGTCGGCGACCACTTCCGCGGCACGCGCTCGGAACGCCTGGGTCGTGGCCAGGCCAAGTCCCAACGCGAGGGCCAAGACGATCAGAGCGGCCGTGGTGACTGCGGCTCGATTGCGGCTGACAGTTTTTCGTAAGCGGTAAATCGGTGAGGGCGGACAGGCTTGCACCGGCTCGTTGTCCAGGAAGTGCCGAATGTCGTCCGCAAACGCGAGAGCGGACTGGTATCGCCGCGATCGGTCCTTCTCCAGCGCCTTCATCACGATCCAATCGAGCTCGCCGCTGAGTTCGGACTTGAACCGTTTGATTTCCCGCAGCTTCGCGATGTCGAGCGTTTCTCCATCAGCCGCGTTGACCGTGCTGATTCGCTGACTCGGCCGCGGCGGCTCGGTCTCACGGATGATGCGACGGAACTCTTCAAGACCCTTGGACTTGAGTGTCTCGCGGCCAAAAGGCGTCGTGCCCGTCAGCAATTCATAAAGAATCACGCCTAAGGAATAGATGTCCGATCTTGTATCGACATCCAACTCTGACAACTCGGCTTGTTCGGGGCTCATGTACAACGGAGTACCGAGCATCTGATGAAAGTGGGTGTAGATCGACCCGTCGGTCAGTTGATTACCCGTAGCCTTTGCTAATCCAAAGTCGATGACTTTCGGAATCGCGCGGTCGCCGTTTCGAGTCACCAGGACGTTGGTGGGCTTCAAATCTCGATGAATGATCCCCTTTTGGTGAGCATGCTGAACGGCTTCACAAACATCAAGAAACAGCCTCAGACGCTCCTTCGTATTTAGGCGATACTTGTCGCAGTACTCCGCGATCGGCAGCCCACGAACCAGGTCCATTGCGAAATAGGGAAGCCCGGATGCCGTGGTGCCGGCATCAATCACTCGAGCGATGTTTGGATGATCCATCATCGCCAGCGCCTGACGTTCGGCCTCGAAACGGGCGATGACCTGTTTCGAATCCATCCCGGGCTTGATCACCTTCAAGGCAACCTTCCGCTTCACGGGCTCGCTTTGCTCGGCGACGTAGACGATCCCCATCCCGCCCTCGCCGATCTGCTCGCGAATCTTGTAGGGCCCAATCGAATCACCCGGTTGATTCACTTCACCCAGACAAGCCGTCAATCCCTGGCCAGAGGACGCATCGGCACTGACGGGCGAGATATGGAGGTAATCGGGGTCGTTCAGATGGATGTCCAGTAGCGCATCGAGTCTCCCCCGGAGCGCACGGTCTTCGCCACATTCGCGTTCCAAATAGGCGGCTCTCTCTTGATCGGATTCAATTTCACAGGCGGCTTGGAAGATCGATTCTTCAGTTTTGTGGGAGAGCATGATTGCCAAGTCTACATTCGTGAGTGCGATCGACGGTTGGGTCACCTAATACTCAATGCGAAATTCAATTCGCAAACTTGTAATCCGGGGGGAAAAAGATCGAGACGCTATCGCTCGATTTGGCAAACGGTTTGTCGGTTTCCCCGCCCCACCAGCGATATAAACGGAATTCGATGTGGTTGGCCGCTCTTACTTTGTCGCGGAGCGACGTTGGATGATAGCCTCGGGCGTCAGCCCGAGG
>JARFQX010001050.1 GCA_029287555.1 Rubripirellula sp.
TCGGCGGCACTGATGGGCTTGCTGCAGGCGAGCCCCATCAGGGTGTTGCCATAGGTTGGCGTCATGTAAACCCCACCTTCTTCCGCAGGCCCCCCGAGCAATTCTTCAACGCAGAATTTGGTCCACTGAGGCGTGAATTCGGTGCCACCTGAGAAGATGCCGGTGATGCCGACCTCGGGAATGCTCGTCCCTTTCTCTTCCAGTGCTTCGCCGAGGGCTTCGAGCAGCTTGGGCGTTGCAAACATGCACTTAACATCGTGTCCCGCGGTCAACACGGTGACCGCCTGGTCGATGCAATGCTTCTTGTATTCTTCGAGGTGTTCCATCCAGCCCTTCTTGATCAACTTGACGACCCAGCGGGGGTCGAGGTCAATGCAAAAGCAGATCCCGTCTCGGTATTGTGCCAAGTGCTCGACCGCCAACCGAAGTCGACGGGGACCGCTGGGGCCGAGCATCAACCAATTCGATCCCTTAGGAAAGTACTTGTCAGGCAAGGTGTCACTGAACAGTTCGTAGTCCTTCCAGTGATCCTCGATCACCACGCGGCTCTTGGGAATCCCCGTGGTTCCCCCGGTCTCGAAGACGTAGGTTGGCTTACCCGCGTGCCCCTTGGGCACCCAGCGACGAACCGGCCCGCCTCGGAGCCAGTCATCTTCGAAGTTGGGAAATTTCTTGAGGTCGTCGAAACACTTGACCTCTTTGAGAGGATCAAATTTGAGTTCGGACTTCTTTTCCAGCCAGAAAGGGCTCCCCGTTTCCTCACTGAAGTGCCAGTGCACGGTCTTGAGCGTGTGTTCGTCCAATTGAGATCGCGCATCGGCCGCTTTCTGGGCCACTTCTGGACTGACCGTACTATCCGCCGTACTCATTCATGCCTCATGGGTTGGTGGGATCGAGGTTTGACACCACATCATATCACGGTCGTCCAATAGGGACGATCCGGTGGGCTCCGCAGAGAGCAGGTGGCCCCCGCAGGGAGCAACCGCATGGAAGGGCTCGGCGCAATAAAACCGGCGCAATAAAATCGGCGCGATAAAATCGGCGCGATAAATCAACGCGATAAATCAACGCGATAGATCGGCGCAATAAAAAAGCCGCGGCTGCTGGGGCCGCGGCTGGTTTGGACGTTGGCCCAATGGACTCGGCAGACCGCCTTGGGCTGTCCATCACGCCCGGTTCGGATTCACGTTCGGATTTGCTCGGGCAAACCTGTTACTTGGGCATCCCCATTCCTCAGGCCATCCTATTACTCGGGCAAAACGGGGCTGGCCGGCCTCGGAATGAACACGGTGTTGTCATCGGAGCCAACCGCCGCGAGTGCGGCAATGCCCACCAGGGCACCAACGCCACCGAGGCCACCGCCAAGACCGCCTCCACCGCTGCCGCCAATGGCGCCACCGCTCCCGCCGCCGCCAATGCTGCCACCACCCGACATCCCACCTCCGCAAAGCGGGGTGCAGCAGGCGTCAAGAATCGGCTCCTCGAAGCTTTCGAGGACCAATGGAATGCCGTCTACCGATTCGACCACTTCGGCTCGCTCGCCTTTCATTTCGTCGAGACTGTCGACCGCTTCGGGAACAGGAGCGAGTTGCATCGATAATTCAGTGGAAGCTTCCTCCAGCTTGCTGACCAACTGCTTGCCATCTCGATTGAGCCGAGCGGTGGTCTGCCCAACCGTCTCTGACGTCAATTCGAACCCGATGAGGCCGACGCCACCCGGTCCGATCGCAAGCATCGAGTAAAGGCCCGGCGTCAGATTGTTAACCACGAAGGCACCCGTCTGATCGGTCAATGCGCGATCGACCTGGTCGCCATCTTTCAAGATAAAGACGTTGGACATCGCGGCGCCCTGCAGGCTGTCCGCATCGGCGCCGGCGAGATACAGGCGACCGACCAGACCACCGTTGGTTTGCCCGATTCGGATGGAGTTCCCGGATGATCCCAGCTTACCGGCGAGTCCGCCGAGGTCGACACCGGAGAGGAATTGCGGGGGCGTGCGCAAGCCAGCGGGGAGGTATCGGATGATCGCCGTCTTGACGGTGGGGCGATCGACATCGGCGATCGAGACCAGCGTTGACGATGGGTATAGGCCGTCGACGTCTTGCGAGGCATCAATCACCTGCAAAGCACTCGCCGCTAGCACTCGATCCTGCCAGACCGACATCGCATAGACGCCCGGCTCGACCTTCTTGAATGTGAAACGCCCTTCGGAATCCGTTGCCGCACGGAGCGTCTCTTCACCGCGGCGGGAAATCAAGACGTCGACACCCGCGATCCCTTCAGCAACACCGTTAGCTCTGCCAGCGACCACCACGCCCCGAACGACGCCGTCCTCCGCTTTGACCCATTGCTGCAGCGACAGGGCGCCTTGCTTAAGCGACGGGGATTGGGCATTGGTTACCGAAGAGGCCGAACAGCAAACAGCAGTCACCAACAACAAGGCCGATAAACGCTTCATCATCAAATCCTCGAGGCAGCTATTCCGATGGCGGATAACTCGCCTGTGAGTAAATAGGCAAGAGAAGAGTGGTCTATCTCGATACTAGGCAGAGATTTCGGCATCGCAACGATTTGCTAGCGAAGCTTTGCCGTAATTCTCTGCGGCTGGCCGGACTCACCCCCCAACTAGTGGTTGGCGTGTTGTCTGCGAGCATCCTCGTGTTGACGAAACTAACAACGAGCGACGCTCTTGCCGGTGGCCAGTTGGATCACGCTTGATCCTCGGTGGTATTGATCTCGACCATCACGCCGGCTGGTCCAGCGTTTAGGATCACGCTGCTTCCCAACGTGACCTGCTTGCCCCAGTCGCTGTGAATGTGGCCACAGACAACAAGTTGCGGGTGTCTTTGCTCGACCGCGTGTCGAATCGACCGGCTACCACGAATCTTGCCCGAGGTGTCATGGTCG
>JARFQX010000032.1 GCA_029287555.1 Rubripirellula sp.
CGTCAGGGTGTCGACTTCTGCGGGAAGACGCAGTTCGTTGTCGTAAACCCGCCGCAAAGTGGTCGGGTTCATTAACCAGGTCAGCGCCGAGGCCTGCATTCCCAGAATTCGATCGTGAATCGGCCACGTCGCCTCGCTGGACATCGACGAATGCCGTCCGCCGTCAAGCCACTTATCAACGCTCATCCGCTCGAGCAACTCCGGCGTCAAACCGAAGGCTTCGTCATTGTACGTCGTATCGATGACATACTTCAGTGCAGCCCGTTGCTGATCGGCGGGAACCACTTCCACCGGGGGCCGATCGCCGGGGTCACCTTTCTTGTCGCGATTCACAAAGGCTCCGCCGATCCAGTTGGCCATCATGCTGGCGGCGCGAGTCTGCAGACTGAGGGTCAACTCGTAGCCTCGCCGCGCCTTAGCCCAGCTATCGCCATCTTTGACAAAGCGGTCCAGGATTCGGCCTCGGTAAAGGTTGATCAACTTCATCTGCTCCTGGGCGTAATCCAGCGGATCCTTGGAGAAATCGTAGCGACGAGCCAGAGGATCGGGCCCCGAGGTGTCCTCATCCGTGGCGTACTGCAGCTCCGGTTCGCTGCAACGCTTCAAGATCTCAGGCAATTCCTTGTCTTCGAACGTGTAACCGTACTCGATGGCCCAGAAGTCGTAGGGCCCGATGTCGATCATCCCGTAATCGCCCTGAATTTCGCCCTCTTCAAGCCGGTAGTTGATGGGGGTGTAATCCATCACCGACGCGGTGATTGTCTTGTCGCCCTTGACCTCATCACTGTTGATCTCGGCAAGGGAGAGCCAAGCGGAGGCTTTGAAGTTGTGCCTCAGGCCAAGGGTGTGGCCAACTTCGTGGGCGACCAGATCCGCCAACAACGGGCCGACGAACCATTCGGGCATGCCGTCAAGCAGGTCGCCCTTGGCCGTCGCCTCTTCGGACGCCTTGTCGTCTTTAGCTTCCTCGTCGTCTTTTTGGTCGCTCTTAGACTTTTCTTGATCCTCAGCGGACTTCTTCTTGCCATCGGCTTTGTCATCCGCAGCGGCTTTGTCATCGGATTCAGCGGCCTTCGCCTCCTGTTCCTCTTTCTTCTTCTTCTTTTTCTTGGCCTTCTCGGCCTCTTCGCTGGCCATCAAAGTCAGCGCCCAATCCATACGAGCAAGGGCCAAGTCGAGACTGCGGCCGCTGGCGGCCATGCAAAGCCCGTTCTTCTGGCTGACGTGGCCGTAAAGACCATCGAACTCGTCATCGCCGAGCAACGATGGGTCGGCCTGCGCCATCTCGAATCCAGCCATCGGCTGGTGGGCTTGCCGCTTGAATTGACTCCGCAAGTAATTGGCTTTCTCCGGCGGCGCCATGCGAACACGGGGATCCCATCGCGGATGCCGGCCAAGCCACGCCAGCGTTTCCGGCGCGACACCTTCCATCGCCAGTTTCGGCATCAGGTCTTCGTAGTTGAAATTGAAATGGCGGATCCAACCATCGGTCAGGATGATGTCAGCGTCCAAGATCTGACCCGTCATGGGATGGACCCGACTCGGGCCGATCGCCGTACCAACGTCATTGTTCAACCAACGGATGAAGTTGTAGCGAACGTCCTCGGGATCCTTCTCCATGTGAGCACCGCTTTCCGCATCCTGGTACTCAATGACGATGGCATCGACCAGACCCACCTTTTCGAATGCCGCGTTCCAGTAATCCACACCCGCCTTGATCCAACGGCGGTAGCGGACCGGAGCGGTATGCTCGACGTAGAACCGAATCGGTTCCTTGGGAGGGCTGAGCTTGAGAGACGAATCCCGTTTGGTCAGGTGCCATCGATTGATGTAACGCACGCGGGTTTCATCGTCTTCGTACTTGCTCAGATCGGAGAACGAGGTCGTGAAGTAGCCAACTCGCTCGTCGGCCTTTCGCGGCTTGAACGCCGACGACGGTGCCGGCACCTCGCTGAATGAGTAATGAATTGTCTGCAAACGCCCGCTCGAACCAACAATCTCGAACGCGACTTCGACGTTCTCTGGAAATACCTTTGCCGAAACAAGCTTGGTGATTCGCGAATTCGTCACGCGAACCGACGACCCAAAGAAACGGCTGGCGTTGTCGACCAGCAGCGAATCAAGATCGACCACCGGCCCACCGTTGGGGCCCATCGCCAGGATCGGCACATCCAGTAGCACGCGGTCGGTAAACAACCGCTTCACCGAAGCCTTGCTCTCAGGATCCCCGGTCGCCCGGATATCCAGATTCGGCGCGATCAACGCGAGGCGATCGTCGTAGCGACGCCACTGAACGACCCATTCACCGGACTGCAGCCCCGCGTATCGGTCACCGCTGCTAACCGTTAAAGCGATAAAATAGCTCTTGTTGGCAAAATTCTTGGGCAGTTCACCGATCAGCTGAGCATCGGTTTCTCGCTTCCAGACGTTAAAAAGCCCCTTCGGATTCTGTTGGTCCGAGACGGGCACCTGCTTGTAGCCTTCGGAGACCTTGTCAAAAGGGGGAAGGCTGGCCGCCTCGCCGACGGGGGAAAACAACAGGAGCATCGCCAGGGCGGCGATTGGATGGGTGTATTTCATTCCGATCTACTGCTTCGTGGAGGAACGGGATCCTTGAAATGGTAGGTCACGGCGACCCGCTAAATCGAGGGAAAGCCCCTGCAAAACCGAACGGTCGACCGCCCAACGCGGCGGGGCAAGTACAAAAAAATCGGCCGGGGGCAATTCGACACGGGAGTACTCCGGGAACGCGAGGAAAAAACCACGTTACCGAAGGAGTTTAGCCGGTCTTCTA
>JARFQX010000052.1 GCA_029287555.1 Rubripirellula sp.
AAGACTCTCGCTTCGTTCCCGAGGCGGGCCAATCGGTCGACACGGCGACGCAAGCTGCGATCGAGGAGTTGGCCGCACGGATCGTTTCACAAATGGAAATGCGTTGGTGAACAACCGTCGCCAAATCGGGTGATGGGCGTGAAGTTTTAGGTTGGCGGTCCTCCACGACACAATTACATCACCCTCCCGTTTCGGGAGGGTCGAGCCTAAGCGAGCGGGAGGGCCCTCTCCGGGCCTTAGAGCCCGACTCTCCCAGAGCGAGAATGAGGCTGATTGTTTCGCGTTTCGTAACGTCATTCGTTGAAACCGTGGTCTCCAAAAAAATCAAGAATCGCAACTTCAATACTGACGCGTCGGGTCGCCAAAGCTACGGCGTTGATCGGAGGGAGTGCCCGTGACCGAGCCAAACGCTTCCCCTCGGCGAGTCTGGGATCTCGGTCGTCGACGATTGGAACTTGGTCGTCGACCGCTGATCATGGGCATCTTGAATGTCACGCCCGACAGCTTCTCCGACGGAGGCAAGCACTTCGACCCGCAAACCGCCGTGGAAGCTGCCTTGAGGATGGAGGCCGATGGCGCCGACATCATCGACGTCGGTGGGGAAAGCACCCGACCCTACAGCCGCGTGGTGTCCATCGACGAAGAGTTGCATCGAGTGATTCCGGTCCTCGAGCAGCTGCGACCGCATCTGAGCGTCCCGATCAGCATCGACACGAGTAAGGCGGACGTGGCGGCAGCGGCCATCGATGCGGGAGCGGAAATCATCAACGATGTCACGGGGCTGGAAGGTGACCCCGACATGGCAGACCTAGCGGTCGAACGCGGCGTCGGCGTCTGCGTGATGCATATGCGGGGCACGCCGCAAACCATGCAAGATGATCCCCGTTACGAAGACGTGGTGGAGGAGATCCACCGGTACCTGGTCGCTCGACTGCAATTTTGCCTGGACCTTCAGATCCCCCAGCAGCGAGTTTGCCTCGATCCGGGAATCGGATTCGGGAAGACGCATGAACACAACCTGACGCTGGTACGCGAGGTCCATCGATTTCTCGACATCGGTTGCCCGCTGCTGGTGGGACACTCGCGAAAAGGCTTCATCGGTCATCTGCTTGGCGACAAGCAAGCCGACCGGATGGCGGCCACCCTCGGCGTCTCCATGGCTCTTGCCGCATCCGGCGTCGACGTGCTCAGAGTGCACGACGTGCGCGAAACGTTCCAAGCGGTCAAACTGTTCAAGGCCTGCGGGGGTCTCGAGCAACTCCACGATTGACGCGGACCGCTAGGCCAAGACTTGTCCTGGCCAAAGAGACAGCGCTGGACGCACGGTGTCTGACCGGATCAAGACCCAGCGCGAGACTGATCCGATCAACCTTGTCCTCACCGATCCGCACTGCGGATCGAAGCGTCGAGGTGATGACACGGATGGTTATCGAGTTACCGTAGGTGCCGATTGGCTGGAGCCTACGGTCGTCTGGATCGGCGACGAGGCCGACTTATCGTTCGACGTTTGGCTGCAAACCGTACTACCCAACGCGCCGAGCACAAAGGTCTGCTTGACGCCGTGGACGGACTCGATCGTGAACGTGGTCGTATTCATGACGGAGCTCATATCAAAAGCCGAGCGGACGCGTAAAGATCACATCCAATCGATCGGCATGGAACCGGTCCATCACGACTTGAATTTGCCGGCCGCTTGCGGAAAAGTCGCGATAATCGATCCGTTTGCAACGACTGAAGCGATCTTGATCCGATCCACCTGGGCTGATCATGCAAGAACACGGCAAGCTTAAGTGAACCAACGCGCCCCTATTGCCTTACACTGGTCCTCCACGCTGCTCTTAGCGGCAACGATTCGTGCTGGGAAAGGTTTGCGGGTCAATCTCCTATTCGGGAAAGCCGCAGCGCGCCGACGCGGTGAACGGACAACTTGATGCAAATCGTTTTTGTCATTACCGAGCTCTTCGTGGGCGGCGCTGAGAAATGCCTCGCCGAAGTGGCGCTTGCGATGGCAGCGGGCGGGGATCAAGTCCGGGTCGTATCGATCGGATCGCTCCCCAGCGGCGAACAGGCGGCCTTGGTCGATCGACTTCGGACCGCTCAGATTCCGATCCACTCGCTTCAAGCCGATACGGTTTGGGATTACCCGCATGCCTTTCGACGGCTGCGCGATGATCTTGCCGACCGACCACCCGACCTCGTCCAGACTTTCCTGCACCACGCCAACGTGCTTGGCATGCACGCAGCCACCTCCGCTGGCATCCAGTCACGTGTTGCCGGCGTGCGAGTCGCCCAGCCCAAGTTCGCACGAAGCCTGCTGGAACGCCGAGCTCTGCGCCGAGCCCACAGCGTGGTTTGCGTGAGCCGGCAAGTGGCTCGATTCGCACGTACCAGCCTGGGTTGTCCCGAAGAATCGACCATCGTGATCCCCAATGGAGTCGACATCGATCACTTCGCATTGGCCAAGCCGGTGAGTTGGTCGCGACTTGGATGGCCCGAGAATGCCCAGGTTTGCCTCTTCCTTGGCCGCTTGGATCGGCAAAAGGGAATCGAGTTGCTGCAGCGGCAAATTGACCACATTGCCCCGCAACATTCACTTCGAAAGCTGCTGCTGGTCGGCGATGGACCATTGCTTAGCAAACTGCAATCCTGGTGCAATCAGCTGGGATCCGATCGGGTCCAACGTTTGCCCTGGCAGTCCAACGTGGCACCTTGGTTGCAGGCCTGTCGCCTGCTCGTGTTGCCAAGTCACTACGAGGGGATGCCGAACGTTGTGTTGGAGGCGATGGCAGCTGCAAAACCGGTGGTTTGCAGCCGTGTCGAGGGAAGTGAAGAACTGCTGGCGCGATCATCCGAGGACGGATCCCGAGAGGACCAGGGCTTTGCACCCGGCGACGAAGCACAGATGGTACGTCTCATCGATCGGTTTCAGTCCGATGAGACGCTGTGCAAAGTCACCGGCGAGCAGAACCAGCGGCTGGTCCGGAGCAACTACTCGCTGACAGCAATGACTC
>JARFQX010000093.1 GCA_029287555.1 Rubripirellula sp.
ACGTTGCACAGAATCAACGTGCGTCCGATACGGGTGGGTTATTTTTGGGGTCAACGCCCCGGGGTGCTGGCACGTGACTTGCGTGCCCTTGTCATACTGCTTGTGCAAATCGGTGAATCGTTGACGCGTCGCGCCGCATTGCGGCAGCCAATATCTACCCTGACTTCGACGCTTCGGTGGGCGTCTCCGGAGCGTGCAAGAGACTAACGCCTGAACACCTTTCTCAATGCCCGCTACGCGGCCAAGTAAGCTGCATCTGGACGCTTAGGTCGGGGCGACAAGTGCAGGTTAACAAGTTGCTGCTCCGTTCCTCAGGGGGGTGGCTCATGCGCCCCATTCTTCGGTGACAAATGCGGCTGATGGTGCAGTACTAGAATATCGGTTTGCCGGCCGGTAACTTGTCGAGGCTGGACGTGTCGAAGTGGCTCGGGGTGCTCACGAGAGATGAACGGCGAATCCTGATGTTAATCCAACTGGACTAAGCCCCGTTGGATTGCAGCGGTGACGGCTTGAGTGCGGTCCAGCACCCCCATCTTCTTCAGTAGATTGGATACGTGTAGTTTGGCGGTTCGAGGTGAGATGTGCAAAGAACGAGCAATCTCCTTGTTGCTCAGGCCGTCAGCAAGCAGTTCAATTACTTGTCGCTCGCGCGTGGTAAGGCTCGGGCGACTCTCTCGTTCGGTCATCCGGGACGCGATGGCGGGTGGAAAGAACGTTTCGCCCAGGTTGACGGAGCGAATCGCTTGCAGTAGTTCGTGCGGCTCCACTGACTTGGACAAGTAACCTATGGCGCCAGCCTCAACCGACTGATAGATGTCTTCCTCGGATTCATTGATGGAGAGAACCAAGATGCGCGCGGAGGAGGACTCCTCGCGAATTCGACGAATCGCGGAGACGCCATTTGCATCCGGCAAACACAAGTCCATTAACACGACATCCGGCTGCAATTGCCTGAAGCTTCGCACCGCCTCTTCGGCGGTGCCGGCTTCTCCGACGACCTGCATGTCGTCCATGTCGTTCAAGGAACCTGCCAACCCCATACGCACCATGAAATGATCGTCGACGATCAGAATGCGAATCGCGTTATCCATCGGTGCCTCCTTGTCGAGCGTCGTTTGGCAGGGGAATCCTAACAGTCACGCAAGTTCCCCGATCTTCCGGGCTGACGATCTGCACTTCACCGTGGATCTTGGCAGCGCGTTCTCTCATGCCGATCAGCCCGAAGTGTCCTCCCGCGAGATCGACGGTCCGCTCGTCGAAACCGGCGCCGTCATCCGTGACCGTGATCATCAATTGGTCCTCGGTTGTGTCTAACCGTACGTCGATTCGATTGGCATCCGCATGCTGCATCGCATTGCGGAGCGCCTCGCTTACTATATTGACCAGGTGATGCTGTATTACGCCGGGAAAAGAACAAGTGATGGAGGGTGTGTGGACGTAAACTCGTGGCTTCTCCTGATCCAGGAATGGCGTTACCAATTCCGACAAGGCAACGTTCAAGTCCGTTCTGCGAAACGCCTCGCTGCGCAGGTTCCAGATCACGCCCCGTACTTCTTCGAGACTGTGCTGAATCATACCCTTTGCCAAAGTCAGGGATTCCCTGGCTCGGTCGGCGGATTCCGGAACGCGTCGAGTAACGCAATGCAGTTGATGCAAGATGCCGGTCAGATTCTGCTGCAGTGTATCGTGCAGGTCGCGGGCAATTCGTGTTCGCTCTTGTTGAATGCTCTCTCTTTCGACCGTTTCAGCCATCAAACTGGTCTGTTGACGCAGTCGATAGCGAAGAAGCCCAACCCACGCGAAGGCCAGGGCGGCGACCAATGCCATGGTGCCTGCGAGTAGAGCCAGTCGCCGGAACGTCCACCACGATGGTTCGTGCAGAAGGGAAACATCCGAGAGATCGCGGAGCAACAAGGTGAATGAGGCGGGTGTGCGGGAGAGCTGGTTCGGAATCGCCAGTCGGTCGGGGCGCCATGTGCCGTCCGCCTTGACGACGCAGACGCCGGTCAGTTCCAGCCAGGCACCAGGTGCCAGCTTCGGCCATGAGGTTGTTGTTGAATTGGGACAGCGAGCAGTAAAGGTGACATTGTCGCCTTGCAGCAGCAACAGGCGACCGTTGGGCAAGTCGACCGAATCCACGAGCCGTGCGGTCACTTGCACCAAATCACTCTCCGCATCGGGCGACAAAGCCTGCGACGAATCGAGAAGTCTCGGTGCGGGAACTTTTCCGCATTCCTGAAATTGGACGATAGCGTCACTCAGATAGGGGCGCAGTTCACCGGGCGTCGGACGTCCCACGGCTCTCACTGTATCCCCGGGGGCAAGCGAACGTTCCACGTCCGTCTCTACCCACAGCCCTCGTTCTTCCGAGCGGAGATACAGCCCCCTCCCAGGCAGTTGCAGCAAGACAACTCCCTCGACCAGCAACCGCTCCGGAGTCTGGTCTCTAAAGCGGAGCAAGTCCTGCAGCGAAGTAGGTTCTTGGTCAAAGAGTTGGCCTGCCTCCAATCCACTCGGTTCGATTGAATCGACCTTGGGAACGAAGAACTCCAAGCCAACCATCTGCCCTTGATTGTCGAATAACGCCCCGTAGACGCCTCGAACGCGAACTTCGGCGAACATCCACTGCTTCAGTCGTGCTTCACCGCCGCGCGCGTGCGGAATGAAGCCCTGATACTGCAAGCCGCCGGAGTTCAATGTGAGACAGATTCGGCTCCGAGTGCGTCGAACATCCGTCAAGATGGCAGCAACTTCACAGAACTGGTTGTGGTATCCGGGATTCAACAAACGCCCCACCGGGAGCACCACCGGGGAAGGAAATGACGCGGTTTCCACTACGCGTACCGCCTCCCGCCTCCCAGACGGGATCCCCACGAAGGGAGAAAAATTACCTCGCGCCGTGATACCGCTCAGTTCGATCCGGTCACCTGGTGAAAACTCGGGCCAGTCGAACGTGGCGTTCTCTGCCTGCCTTTGCCCGACGAAGTGCACTCCGCCAGACTGATCCTGAATGAACCCGAAGAGGCGGGACGGATCATAGTAGGTCACGACACCGCGCAGTTCCAGCGGAATAGCCTGCCCGGCATCTTCCAGGGTCAGTTGCCGAACCTGCTGCACGAACGTCAATGTCTCTTCTTGTTCCCTAGGGGCTATCGGTTCAGATGCACCGCAGGTCAGCGATGACAACAGCGTCCCCATAACCGCAGCCGTCCAACAGCCGGTCATTGGAGTCACGTAACGTCGAGCCATTCGAAGCCTCTCCCAGCACGCATGACAGTAGAGCGACCGACGGCCACTGTGGTTTTCGCAATGCCCCTCCCCGGTACCGCTTATTCTAAGTCGGCTCGTCTTTCGCCGACAACCTGTCCCAAAGGCCTATAGACGTCGGGACCAAGCGACGCCACAGTCGGGGAATTCGGTATTTTGTTGGCCCCAATGTTCCAGGCGAGGAGATCGAAATGAGATCGCAGCTGGCGAGAATCATGATGGTAGGGAGCGTTGCCCTGGTGTCGTCCGTAACTGTGACTTGCTTTGGCCAAAGTGCGGCCACAGCACAGGCGACACGCCCGGCGATCAGTCCCTATCTGGTTGGTGCCAATGTCTGGCATCACCCCAGCGACGAAGTTTGGCGTGTGACGTCCAAAGCAGGCATTCAGATCGTTCGCATCGGCGGCGGCGCCTACGATCGGTCGATGCCCTCTAACGATCAGTTGATGGAGTGGTGTCGACAGATCCGATTGATGAACGCCGAACCGATGATCCAGGTATCTCGTTATCTCTCGGCAGAACAAGCGGCCGGTATTGTTCGCCACTTCAACGTCGACGAAGAGATGAGCATCGAGTTCTGGAACATTGGCAATGAACCATGGTTGCGAGAAGGGCGACCGGACGTCAAAACGGTACCGGCTATCGTCGCAGAGTACGTGAAGCCGTTGGCGTCGGCAATGAAAGAGGTCGACCCGCGCATCAAGATCTTCGTTTGTGATGAATGCGACTACTTCGATGCGTTGTACGAGGGCCTAATCGCCGGCCCCTTCGATTTGTGTGGCAAGGACGAAAGTGGGCACTACTACATTGACGGATTTTCGTGGCACCGATATGTCAGCGGTGACCGCGCCTGGGTCGCCACCAATGCCGCGGAAGACTTCCGGAAGAGAGCCGCGAAATGCCGTGATCTCGTGAACCGCGCTAATCGTTCGCACGGTCGCAGCGGCGACGAAGCTCTTCAATGGGGGATTGGTGAATTCAATCTTGAAAACAAGGGCTACGAAGGGCTCAGTTCGATCGAAGGCTCCGGCGTGCATTCTTTCGTGAACGGGCAGTTCTTCGCCGAGGTGTACGGACTCTGCATGAAATACGAAGCCGCTTACGCCTGCCCATGGAGCATGTTTGAGCATGGTGGGCGCCGCAGTGGAACGGACTTCAGCTTCCTGGATGGCCAGGGTCTCACACCGCGACCATCCTACCGGCACATGCAGCTCATCGCTCAACACTTTCGCGGTACCTATGCCGATGGTTCCAGCAATCTTCCTCACGTTCGCGCCTTTGGTTGCCTGGCCGAGAACCAGTCATGCGTGTTGATCCTCAACATGGAAACTGACGGGGAGCGGGCATATACATTGCGATTAGACGATGGTGCGATCACATCGAGCTGTGCCATTAACATCGATGCGGGAGTGGAATTGGAATACAAAGATACGATTCCGAACCAGACAACACAGCTGCTCATATTCGACTCGCATGGAACGCTCATTCGCAGGTACGTCTACGGACTGGACCAGGCGAAGGCAGGCGAGACGCCGCTGGTAATCTCTTTGAACCGATAGCGAGGAGGATCGCAACGATGAAGACAATCTGTCTGACCATCACAGCCGTGCTCGCTTTGGCATACACATTGCCTGGGCAAGAGATTAGTCCCTATCTCTTTGGACAGAACCACTGGATGGACAGGAGTGACGAGGGGCGTCGGCCGGGCTACCTCTACATGCTATGGCCAAAAATCAAGGAAAGCGGTGTAAAGTCGATAAGGATCGGAGGCGGGGGCTACCAACGTCGCTTGCCGAGTCGCGACAAGCTCATCGCCATCGTAGATAACATACAG
This sequence comes from Rubripirellula sp., assembly GCA_029287555.1. Classification (GTDB taxonomy): domain Bacteria; phylum Planctomycetota; class Planctomycetia; order Pirellulales; family Pirellulaceae; genus Rubripirellula. The sequence continues at coordinate 5,102 of JARFQX010000093.1, forward strand.
CGGATTGGCGCCGAGCCGATTTTGCAGGTGCCCAGCCACTATTCCGCGGAAGAAGCCGGGGCCCTGGTCGAGCAATTCAACAAGTCTGGCCGCACACCCGTTCGCTATTGGTCGATAGGAAACGAACCATTGCTTCACGACCGGGACGGAATCGAAAAAGTGTACGACTATGTGCGGCGGATTGCACCCGCAATGAAAGCGATCGATCCTTCGATTAAGATCTTCGTCTTCGATGAGTGCACTCTCTTCGAGGAACCGCACCAGAGAATCGTCGGCGGAGACCTGGACCTCACAGGGAAGGACCCGGCCGGGAATTGGCTGATCGACGGAATAACGTTCCATCGGTATCCCAACACGCGTTCGGATTTCGATCGTGATGATGTTGTCTTCAACGGTCCTCGTGATATTCGGCGACAGATAGAGCAGTTGAAGGGAATGATAGAGCTGGCCAACAAGAAACATGGACGTACTGGCGATGCGTGCTTATCGTGGGGTTTGACGGAGTTCAATGTAACAACCTCAAATCCTGATCGGGAAATTGCCGGTGTTGGCAACACGTCGTTCTTGGCGGGGCAGTTCTTCGCGGAGATCTACGGCCTCGGTATGGAATATGGGGCGTTTACTATGGCGCCCTGGTGCATTAATGAGACCGATCGGCTCAGTACCGATTTTGGCTTTCTCGGCTTGCCGCCCGAATTCCATCCGCGTTCGAGCTTCTACCACACGCAGATGATGGTTTCGCGTATGCGTGGCAAGTTCCTTCCCACAACAAGCAGCGAACGCTATGTGAAAACGATTGGCAGCAGGAACGACGACACCGTTTGTGTCATGCTCCTAAATAGGGACCAGAAACGTGACTTCGATTTTGATTTGATCCTGAATTCGAACGGGGAGTCTGGCAGATCGCTGGTGGTGCGTGCGGACGTGGGGCTAGACGTTACATTGAGTGGACACATCCCACATGAAACGACCGTTCTGTTCGTGTTGTCGACATCTGGCAAGGTGAAGAAACAGTACACGTACGGACTTACACACAACCTCGAACACCAACCGCCGGAAGTGAAGTAGCAAGTCATGAAATGGGATTTACGCATTCTCGTTTTTGTCATCGCGACAGCAATGCAATCCAGTGTCGCCATGACACACGCCCAACAGACTACGTCGCCACGCCTCACGGAAATCAGGACAGCCTCCAGCAACATACTGGTCGCCTGTTTCAAGTCGGCTGATCTCGGCGCTGTCGAGACGGAGATCGGCAATTGGCGTCTCAACGGGCGACGGCCTCTGGAAATAAGTAAATGGGTAACTCCGAAATGGGACGAAGTTCAGTTCGAATACGAACACCACATCTACTTGCGATTCGGGGATGCCTTCGTCCAGGGCAAACAGTACGTGCTAACGAGTCCGCACGGTAGGGCGACGTTTTCCTTTGATGATGCGCTGGTGTACTGCGAATCGATCAAGACCAATCAAAGCGCGTACAGTGCTTTATCAACAACGCGTTACGCCAATTTCGCTATCTGGACCGCCAATGGGAAAGTCGAGCGGTTGCCCGATCCGCTGCCGCGATACCGGGTAATTGAAGTCAAATCCGGAAAGGAGATCGCTGAGGGCGGGCTGCAGGAAATCGGGCACTGCGAGAACGCCGGCGACTTCGTGTATCGCATCGATTTATCGAGTGTACCGAAGGGTGGCCCGTACCAGATCGTGGTCCGGGGC